>JBEKHU010000057.1:0-9624 GCA_050012115.1 Bryobacteraceae bacterium
GGATTTGAGAGCGGCTATCACCGGACCTATATCAGCCTGCTGGAGCGTGGCAAGATGAACCCGTCGCTGAGGACGATACTCAGCATTGCGGCGGCGCTGAAGATGCCCGCGGCCCAACTCGTCCGCGATGTGGAACAACTGCTCGGGTCTCCCTGGCGTCGCGAATCAGCGTAACCCGACAGGCCTGAATCGCAGCGGAGTGCCCTCTGTGCCTTCAGATGGCTCCATCTCGAGGGCCAGCAGTGGGACGGCTCGACTGATCAGCTTCAGGATGTTCACGTATCGGGGCGCGATTTCCTCGGCCACGAGCACGGCGGAGCAACGGCTGAATCTTTGGCGCTTGCGTTCGGTTACCCACCGCTCAACAACCCGCATAACGTGGCGGTCGTCGGTGGGGCCAAGCTGCAGCTCCACGACGAAGAGGACTGACTCGGCGGGGCTTTCGAGAAGCAGGCTGATTTGGCGGGAGCGCCAGGACGCGCGTTTAAGATCCAGGTCGCCCAGTCCGAGGACGGTCGGATCTGCGTGGATTTGCTCGACCAGCGTTTGCTCGGTGCTCGCGCCGCCGCGCGGACGCGCCGGGCTTCCGGGGCTGAGTTGCCTGGGGCTGATCATGATCGTTTCCTGCGCGTGTGCCGTTTAGGGGCAGCACCATCGGCGGTGATCGACTGCTCGTGAAACTCAGCTGTCAGCCGCCAAAAGGCGATGCGGGAGAGTTCGAGGGTCATCGAACCGTTCCCACCTTCCAGCGAGAGATGGACTGGCCGGCGGCCTGGAACCAAGCTGAGAGACGCAGTGCGCACCTCGAAGCGCGAGATTTCCGCGCCGCGCTGCACAGCGACGGCGGCCTTGCCGAGCCGGATCATTGAATCCCGTGAATCGTTGGCCATGGATAGTTTTTCCGCCGCGGCAACGCTGCGGCCCTCACATTCATGGCTCATGCGCGGCGGGAAAGCAAGTGGCACCCGCCTGACAAAAAGCGAGCAACATCCATGCCTATGTGTGGCGGATCCAGCTAGTTCGAAGCGTTGTCGCCGCCGTTTGGCGTCCCTCACGATCTGACGCGGCCAAGTGGCATTGGAAGGCGAATAGGAGGATTGAAGCCGACTTCTCGTTCCCAATCCCACGGTGAGTCGCACTTCGGCGGATTGGCGACGATACGGCCCAATAGACCCACAAGGGTCCACCGTGAGGTAACGTAAGAGTCGAACGCATGCGGTGGGTAAAGGACGGACCCGACATTCCGGTCGAAATCGTGCAGGCGGTTGAAGACGGCCAAGTCGTGTTCTTCTGCGGGGCAGGAGTTTCACAACAAGCCGGCCTTCCTAGTTTTCGGGGCCTCGTTGACGCAGTTTACGAGAAACTCCACCGCGTCCGGAAACTGTTTCCCGTCGAGCAAAAGGCTTTCGAAAAAGCAGAATATGACCAGGTATTCGCCTCTCTAGAAGCGGCGATCAAGGAGCCGGGGCTAGTTCGAGGATACGTTGCGGAAGCTCTCGAACTTGCCGCAGATGCCGACACAAGCACCCACCAAGCGCTTCTGAAATTGGCCACCGATCGAAGCGGCCGGTGTCGGCTGGTAACAACAAACTATGATCGGTGCTTTTCCCGTCACCCCGACACGACGATCCGTGTCGATGCGGCGCCGCGCTTACCCGTGCCGACACCTGGACGGTGGAGTAGCGTTGTTCATATTCATGGAGCTCTTGATCATTGTGACGCCGATAAGCGAGATCTTGTCCTGTCGAGCGCGGATTTCGGCGCTGCATATCTAGTCGATGGCTGGGCCACAAGGTTCCTACGAGAGCTGTTCCAGCATTTCATTGTTCTATTTGTTGGATATAGCGCTGACGACTTGGTCGTAAAGTACATGCTCCAGGCGCTCGCAGTCGGCCTTGCCGAGCGCGGTGAAAAGCCGAGAGCGTTCGCGCTTGCGCAGGTCGAGGAGTCGGGGCAGTCCACGCAGCTAACCTGGGAGTCGAAGGGCATTAAGCCCATCATGTATCCCAATGGTGGCTCGCACCGTGTACTGCACGAGACCTTGCGCACTTGGGCTGAAAACGCCAGTCTCGGCTTGCTCGGCCGAAGGAGCGTAGTTGCGGAACGGCTCGGCCAGCCACCCCCCGCTGACCATGGCGAGGTCGTTGACCAGGTGGTTTGGGCGCTTAAAGACGAAAGCGGAGCCACGGCAAGGTACGTTGCGGAGCGGGAGTCGTCCCCCGAACCTGGGCATTGGCTCCGGGTTCTCGACGATAACAAGCTCTTTTCGCTAGACAATGTGCCGCTGGTCGGTCCCGTCGGGATAGTGCCCAGTTTTCAAAGTATTCATCCCGTGACGTGGAATCTGGCGCGATGGCTGGCGCGGCACTTGGCAGAAGCCTCTGTTCTGGACTGGGCGCTGAGCAAAGGAGGTTCCGTCCACCCGAACTTTCGTTGGCTCATACGGTCAACGCTCGACGGGCAGAAGGCCGCGCTTCGCCCCGAAATAGCGAGGGCCTGGACGTTTCTGGCTCGCCACCGGCCTGATGCGGGGACGGGCGGGTTTGGAGATTTGTTGTCGCTCGCAAAACGGATCGAATCTGGAGCCTGGGATCTCGAATTGAAGTCAGAAGTTGAAGCCATCATTGAGCCTTCTTTTGTTGTTAGCCGCGATCGCCTAAAGGATATTGTGCGGAGGGCGGGAAACGCAGAATCCGATTCGTATCCCTTGAAGCTTGATATCCGATTTGCGGGAGGAGACGAGACTGAATATGTGCTCGACAGCATCCGTGGGCGGCCCAATTGCGATTCCCTATTGACTGCCTTGCTCGACGATTGCACAACCTACCTCCGGCGAGCGATGGAGGCCGAGGAGTATCTCGATTTGGTGTCCGCCGACCAGGACTGGACATATATTTCGGTTAGATCGATTGCCACCACCGTCGACGGGCACTACCTGGGTGCGTTGGTTGCGCTCATCGACCTGACGGCGGCGTGCATCGATTCTGCTAGCCGCGTTGATCCATTGCTCGCCCGATGTCAGGTCGAGTACTGGAAGACGGTAAACTATCCTATCTTCCGACGACTCGTATGTTTTGCCCTAGCCCGGCCAGGCTTATTCGCGCCCGCCGAGGCACTCGGTTACATCCTTCGGTATGACTCGGTGATTTGGCACCACACCTGCGGCAGCGAACTTCGTCAGCTCCTAGCCTATATCTGGCCCTTGCTGAGTTTGGAACAATCGCTGTCGCTGACTCAGAGGATTCTCGCTTGTCCGCCTGCGCAATTGTATCGAAGCGATCTATCTGCGGCGGATCTCGCCGCTGTTTCTGCAGATGCGATATGCGAGAGGCTTTCGGTGCTCGAAGCCACCGGTCGACCTCTACCGCCGGACGCGGCAGCATTCCTGAGCGAGGTGAGGCGGGTGCAGCCATCTGAACGCATCAGGTCGACTGCAAGAGAGGAATCTCTCGTCGATCTCACAACGCCTGAAATTGCGGATATACTTCGGGGTGGCTTCCCTGAGTTTGAGCTCTATCGCAAGCAATGGATGGGGATGGTAGCCAACGACTGGCCGCGGGCTGTTGCTGTCTTGCGTCAGTTATCCGATCTCAATAGCTGGCCCATCGAGGTCTGGGCTGCCGCGCTGAGTCATGCGGTTGCTTCGACCAACAGCGAGCCGAAGAGCGAGGGCATCCTCCCTCTCCTGGATGTACTGCTGGCGGCACCTGACGGTTTCGTTGCTCAAAGCCTCCATTCTCTTACGCTGCTTTTGCATATCCTCCCGAGGCTGGGGATTCCCTCGGGCGACGATCTGTATTGGAGACTCTGGGACAGGACCTTTGATTCTGCGCGTTGCGAGTCGGCAGTCGATTCGGCAACGGTTGAGAGTCTTGAGGGAGCGATCAACACTGCTGTAGGGAGCCTCACCGAGGCGCTATTCCAATGGGCGGGTAGACGACCCGGCGTTGACACGGCGGGAGATTTCTGGAAGAGGTTATCCACTGCCTGCAATGAAAGGGGAAACTGGGGCAAAGCGGCTCGCGGCGTCGCGGCCATGAATTTGGCGTGGCTTTTCGAAAAAAAGTCAGAATGGACAAGCGCAACACTGCTACCTTTCTTCGATTGGAGCAATCCAGGGGAGGCTCGCATCGTCTGGCAGGGCTTCTCATTTGGTGCCGGCTTCAGTCCGGCCCTTTGGACCGCGCTCAGCAAGGACTTTCTCGCCACCTTCGAGAACCTTGACAGGCTCGATACCGAGACAGCACGAAGGCTCTATCAGCTATTGGGTCGAATTGCGGTCCACGAACCTAATTGGCTGACCAATGATCAGACTCAACGAATTGTCACCAGCGCCGACCACTTAGGCCGGGAACAGATTGCCTTGGTGTTTTGGCAAAATTTGGACGCTGCCGGAGATAAGGCTGGCTCCCTTTGGAGAGACCGAATCGGTCCGTGGTTCGAGGCATGCTGGCAACCGGATGATGCGCTCAAGGATAAGGCGGGGTCACATAACCTCATCCGCGCGGTCCTCTCAGCAGGTGATGCGTTTCCTGACGCCGTCGATCTCATCACGTCGAGGCTGCCGGCATTGGATCGGGCTGAGAGTGCAATTTTCGCAGTAGCGCGGTCGGAGGTTCCTGAACAATTCCCGCAAGCAACGCTGAAGCTCCTCGACCGAGTCGTCAACCGAAATCAGCGGTTTTACAAGGGCGATCTCGAAAACCTGCTCGCACGAATAGCGCAGGCGTGGCCCGAGGCAAGGCAGGACTCGCGCTTCCTCAATCTTTCCAACTTTGCGGCGGGGTGAGGGCTCGTCACTGGCGTTTTGGAGCAAGGTCACAACCGGCCGGTGAATCCTGCGCGCAAAAGAGCCCACGGCGGCTTCAATGTGGCGCGCACGACGGCACTAGCCGATGCCTTTGGTGAGAGCGTGTCCCCCGCGGTCACTCGTGACGAAGTTCATATGCCGTCAGTTTGGATGGATAACGCGCATTCTGCGGAAGTGGGAGTTCAGACTCCCCCAAGTCGCCTTCCGGCAAGCGTTGCGGATTAGTTCAAACGTGCTTGCGTCCGGTCAAAAGCCCCACGCATGGACGTCGGCTTCGGACAGTCGTGACGTCGGCACTCGCTCGTTCGAGCAAGATCGAGCCCGCGAAATCTGAGCCAGCGCAACAGGCGCCGTGGAAGCCGTGCGGCCCCGTCGCTGGCGAAGGCAGATTTTTCTGGGATCGCGATCATTCTCAGATGGAGGGCCATCGCCAGCCGTTCGCCTCTTGCAAATTCATCGCAGAGGCGGCCTCATTTACCTTGCGTTTCTGGGCGAAAACAGTGATCGATCGTCATGCGCCGAAAGAGCGCAGAAAGGATTACCGTGCATGACGAACGCAGAAGCCACTACCACCGATAACGCCTCGGCTGTTGCGCCACAGGGCGCCACAGCCGCGCCGGAGAAGGCCTCCTCGAAGAAGGGTGCCAGCCAGAAGAAGGCCGCGCCCAAGGGCCAGAAGCCCGCCAAGGGCAAGCCCCCGGCAACCACGCCGAAGAAGGCGCCCAAGCCCAACTAGAAGGCCGCTAAGCCCACACATGCCAAGCAAGCAGCAACGCCGCACGCCGACAGCAAGGGGGCGAAGATCCTGGCGCTGATTGGACGCCCCAAGGGCGCGACCTTGACCGAGATCAGGACGGCCACGGATTGGCAGGCGCACAGCGTGCGCGGCTTCATCTCCACCGCCAGCAAGAAGCACAACGTCAACATCGAGTCCTCGAAGAACGAGGCCGGCGATCGGGTCTACCAGATCAAGAAGTAAAGGGGCCGCGCTCCACGCCGCCGCCTCTGAGGGTGGCGGCTTTTTTTCGGCTGCGATGTTCGCCTCGTCATCGGGGGGCGGCGGGTGCCAGCGCGGCGAGATGAGAATTGGGCAGCTTTCGCCGACTCCACCAGACGCAAGCCAATTTCCAGCAAGAACTCGTCGAATGCCGATGCGGGCCACTCGTCCGATAGCGCTGCCGCGGATCGGGTCATTTTCCGTAAACGCCGTTTACCGACCACTTGTCCGACATTCCGGCCGCGCGCTCATGGGCAAGGCGGATCACCGGACGCAAGCGCGTTTATCGGCACCTATCCGGAAACACAAACGACGTTGCCTCCAGTTGGGCCGTGTTTTGGGAGCACGACCCGATGATGCTGCTCCTGCCACGGTGCGGAGATTGCCTCGAAGGCCCGTTCATTGTTTGACTTCGTGGCGCGGGTTGCCATCCAGTGGAATTCACTTCGAGGCGCAGACGATCGCCGGGCTGAATCGAATCGTTGCCAATGAGCTTTCACATGAAACCACGCCTTGGCGTGCTAAGATGCTCGTGCCGGGGAGGCCTGGATGTTGCGAAGGCAGTCCTGTTTGGTTCTTGCCCTCTGCGCGTTGGCCCCGCTGGTCGCCCTCTTAGGGCAGACGGTTCAAGCCCCTCCCGAGGCGACCAGCGCCGTCCTTGAAGGCCGGGTTGTGGATGCGCTATCCGGCGCGCCGATTGCCGGGGCGCAAGTACGGCTGGTGCCGGTGCACAACAGGTTCCCGCCCGATACGGAATCTCCAGAGGTTCGCTACGGGCAGGCCGACGAGCAAGGGCGCTTTGAGTTCGCGGGCCTCGCGCCTGAATACTACAACCTCGGGGTGCGGGCGCCAGGATACAGGGCGAGTTACGCGCAAGGCGGCACGGGCATCTCACTGCAGGGTCCTTACCAGAACGTCAGCCGCATCTGCAGCAACTGCGCCGAGGTGAGCGAAGGCGGGCGTCGCATGGACGAGGTGGGCGTATTGCACGCGAGCGTGACCGTACGACTGACGCCCGAGGCCGTGATCGCGGGCAAGGTAACCGATCCGCTGGGCAATCCCATGCCCGGGGCCCGAGTTTTCGCCTTCAAAGCAGAAGGCGGGGATGGGGGAGCGCAGGCGACCACCCGTGGCCGGACAGGGCCGAGGCTCGAAACCTACGCCGACGACCGGGGCGAGTTCCGCCTGGCGCACCTCGATGAGGGGAGTACTACCTGGCGGTCAGTCAGGGGCAGATGCCCGAAACATTCTGGAGGCAAGACTACCACATCACCTATTTCCCACAGGCGCTGGATCCGGACGCCGCGCAGGCGGTGGCGGCGTCGCCGGGAAAAACGGTGCGCGTCGACATACAAATCGCGCGCAGCGCGGGCGTGAAGGTGAGCGGGCGGGTGATCCCGCCGTCCTCCTGGGCGTGCCCCGCCAATGCGAGTTGCTACACCCAGGTGGGGCTGACGCCGCGGCCCGCCACGGCACTGAACGTGCATGGCTGGCTGCGGAGCAACGCCGCACAGCCCGACAACGGATTCGAGATCGCGGGCGTTTTGCCGGGAGCGTACACGTTGGCGGCCGTCACGCAGGTTAGCCGCATGGACGAACCCGGCGGCGGGAAGCTGATGATGATCCACGGACTGTTCCGGCGGATCGAGGTCGGCGCCGGGGGACTTGGTCCGATCGACCTGGAGCTGAAGCCGCTGAACGAGATTGCGGGCTCGATCACGTTCGCCGACGGATGCCCGCACACGGGCCTGCGGATCATCGTCAGCGAGGAGCCGGGGGTGTTGTCGAGGTCGATGGACGTGCAAGTACCGGCGGGCGAAACCACGTTCACGCTGGCGGGGATGGGACCGGGGAGGGTGACTCTGGGCCTGATGCCCTTAGAGATCGGCGCCAACCTGCCGCGCGTAGAGTCGATCCGGCTCGGCGACCAGGAAGTCAGCAAGAGCGGCTTCGACTATCCAACCGGCGGAACGCAGGCGTTGCAGATCCGCGTCGGCTGTTCGTCCCAGGGAGGGACGGCGCAATGAGGCGGGCGGGTTGTAGTGTGGTTCTGGCGCTGGGCCTGGCCGGCGGCGCGTGGGCGCAGACCATCGACGGTGAAGTGGTGGACCGGGTGACAGGAGCGCCGCTGGCGGGGGCATACCTATCATCGGCCCTTTGCGCGTCTAACCCCGATGCGGCGATCACAGACGCAGCGGGGCGTTTTCATGTGGCGCTGTCGCAGAGGTGCGTCTATCTCTCGCTGGGCCGCGCGGGCTACGTGCGACGAAACACGCTGCCGCTGAACGCCCAGCCGGGGGAACACATTGCGGGCGTTCGCATCCCGATGACGCCGCAGGCCGTGATTGCAGGCCGGATCGTGGACCAGGAGGGGTTCCCGGTGGAGGGTGCGGAGGTGCGGGCCCTGACGGCCCTGCAGGGCGCCGGGAAGGTGCACAAAGTGCTGGTCAGCGGAGGCAGATCGAACGATCGCGGCGAGTACCGGATCGCCGGCCTGCACGCCGGGCGGTATTACGTGGAAGTAACCCGCGCGGGCGACGCCGCCGAATGGCACGGGCCGTACCTGGCTCAGTTCTACCCGTCGTCGGTGAGCATCGAGGAGGCGACGCCGATCGAGATGAAGGCGGGCGAGGAGCGGGGCGACTTGCACTTCCGGCTGGTGCGGCGAGAGGGCGTCACGGTGTCCGGGCGGGTGGAATGGGCCGCCGGGATCGACCCTGAGACGAACGGAATCAGCGTGACGCTGGGCAGCGAAGACTATCCCGGCCAGGCGTGGCACTCGGGCTACGCCGATCCGGACGGGTCGTTCCACTTCCCGCCCGTCGCGCCTGGAAACTACATGGTGATCGCCCGCGTGTTCAACCGCGGGGACGGAAAGTCCGTGGCGAAGGGCACGCAGACGGTTGCGGCCGGCTCCTCGGGTGTGAGTGGAGTGGTGGTCACGGTGCTGGCCCTGACGCCGCGGGACTTCTCCGGACGTGTGGAAATACCGTCGGGGGAGACGCGGCGGCCGGAGAAAATCTCACTGCAGGCCATGGACGGCACGATCTATTCGGGCGCGATCGATGCCGGGGGCGCCTTCACGGTCAAGAGCGTCCCGCCGGACGACAACTACAGCGTGCACGCGATGCTGCCGGTGCAGGACGGGCATGGCGGAGAGAGCCCGATCAGCGTGACGGCCGGGGGCCAGGAGATCGGGGGAAATAACCTGGCGGTCGACGGCACGCTGGCCGAGCCGATCGTGGTCCGGGTGCAGAGCGCAGAACCGGGAAAGGCCGAATTCAACCTGCGGCTGACCAATGCCGCGGGAGTGCCCGTGGCCGGGGGCGTGGTGCTGCTGCAGGGCACGGTCAAGGCACACCGGATGGCGTTTCCCGTGGACCTCAGGGGCGTACAGGAGCACCTTCTGATCGAGCCGGACGACTACCGCGTGTACGCGATGGAGGAGATGGACTCGCCGGCCGTTTTCGACGACCCGGAGTTCATGGCGGCGCACCTGACGAGCGCGACGCCGGTGCACCTCAGCCCGGGGAAGAACGCGCCACTGGCGATCACGCTGCGCACGCCATAGCGCAGGTCCCGCCTCACACCGCAGAATTGGCACATTGAGACCAGCGGCCGGAATGAGCCGTCGCAGAAGATGTGACACGCCAAACGCCTGCAGCGCAGGCACCACTTGATAGAATTCGTTCCCGAATCGTCAGCAAAGCGGAGGTTGAGCCGAATTGGTCCCGATAAGTCGGCTAGTGTAGAGCTACCCGAACCATCAGGACCTGAGTCGCCTTAACCGTAGATCCGGTTCCTGTGTGCGCGTCCG
>JBEKHU010000058.1:0-9618 GCA_050012115.1 Bryobacteraceae bacterium
GTCCCGTTCGACCAGGTGCGCACCGAACACGTGCGGCCGGCTGTGAAACTGCTCGTCGCACAGGCTCAGAATCGCATCGAGGCGATCGCCACTGAAGAACAGCCTCGCACTTTCCGCAACACGCTCGGCGCGTTGGACCAGGCCAGCGAGAAGCTGGACTACGCATCGTCGGTCATCCAGCACCTGGAGAATGTTGTCACCTCGCCCGAACTGAGGGCGGCGTGGAACGAAGTGCAGCCTTTGGTGAGCGAGTTCTATTCGCGCATACCTCTGCATGCCGGGCTGTGGTCGGCGCTCAAAGAGTACGCCTCGACGGCGGAAGCGGCCGCGCTGACCGGCGTTCATGCGCGATTCCTGAAGAAGACGATCGACAGCTTCCGCCGGCACGGCGCGGAACTCGACGCCGCCGGGAAGACGCGGTTGGCGGAAATCGACGTCGAGCTGTCGGTGATCTGCACGAAGTTCGGCCAGAATGTTCTGGATGCGACGGCGCAGTTCGAGTATGTCATCGACAACGAGCAAGGTCTGGCCGGCCTGCCCGCGGCGGCGACCGCGGCCGCCCGGCAGTCCGCCGAAGCGCGCGACGTGGAGGGCTGGCGTTTCACGCTGCAGCAGCCGAGCTATCTCGCCATCTTGACGTATCTGGACGACAGCGCCGTGCGCGAGCACTTCTATCGCGCCTACAATCGCCGCGCGGCAGAGGAGAACACCGGGCTGCTGACCAAGATCCTGGAACTGCGCCGTGAGAAGGCCCGGCTGCTCGGCTTTAAGGACTTCGCCGATTTCGCGCTGGCGGAGAGAATGGCCAAGAGCGGCGGGAAGGCGCTCGGTTTCCTGCGCGATCTGGAGGCCCAGACGGTCGATGCATTCCGCCGCGAGAATGCGGAGCTCGAGGCGTTCCGCGCCCAACGCACCGGGCAACCGCGCAGACTGGACCCGTGGGAGGTCGGCTACTGGGCCGAAAAGCAACGCGCCGCCGAGTTCGACTTCCATGAGGAGAACCTGCGGCCGTACTTCCCTTTAAACAGCGTCCTCAACGGGCTGTTCGAGCTCGTCCAACGGCTCTATGGCATCGAGATCGTCGAGACGCCCGGCCAGCCTGTCTGGCATGAGGAAGTAAAGTACTACGAGGTTCGGGACACCGGCGGCGCCGTGCTGGGCGGGTTCTACGCGGATTGGTTTCCGCGCGATACCAAGCGCGGCGGCGCGTGGATGGGCTCGTTCCTGACCGGGCACGCGATCGATGGAGTGTGGCGGCCGCACGTCGGCGTCATGTGCGGCAACGTCACGCCGCCGCTAAAGGACCGGCCCGCGCTGCTCTCGCATCGCGAGGTGGAGACCGTGTTCCACGAGTTCGGCCACCTGATGCACCACTGTCTGAGCCGCGTGGAGGTTCGCAGCTTGGCCGGCACGAGCGTCGCCTGGGACTTCGTCGAGCTGCCTAGCCAGATCATGGAGAACTGGTGTTGGGAGCGCGCCTCGCTCGACCTCTTTGCGCGCCATTGGAAGACCGGCGAGTGCCTGCCCGACGAGCTGTTCGAGAAGGTGCGCAGCGCGCGCACGTTCCGCGCGGCGAGCTCGCAGATGCGGCAGCTCGGCTTCAGCACCGTCGATCTTTCCCTGCACATGCTGTACGACCCGGCGCGCGACGGCTCACCCGTCGAGTATGCCAACCGCATCCTGCAGGAATTCAGCACCGCGCCCTTACCCGAAGGCTACGCCATGATTGCGGCGTTCACCCACCTCTTCGCCGATCCCGTGGGCTACGGCGCCGGCTACTATTCCTACAAATGGGCGGAGGTGCTCGACGCCGACGCCTTTACCCGTTTCCTGAGCCAGGGCATCTTCAGCCGCGACGTGGGTCGCGCATTCCGCCGGGAGATCCTGGAGAAGGGCGACAGCGAGGATCCGGCCGAACTGTTCCGCCGTTTCATGGGCCGCGACCCCGATCCGTCGGCATTGCTGCGCCGGCTGGGGCTTGTGGCGTGAGCGCGGGCTCATGTCGCGCTCGGCTGCGACTCAGCCGCCCATGTCGAAGATCACTTTGTACGATCCGTCCTTCTGCCTGCGCCACACCGTGGTGTATCGGCCGTCCTTAGTCTGCAGTTCGCCCTTGTCGTCCCGCCAGGAGATCTTCGCGCGGCCGAATGTGTAGCCCAACGTGCCGTCCGCCGACACTTCGGCGTGCGCCGGCCACCAGTAGATGCTGAACTCCTTCGCCGCGAACATCTTCGAATACACTTCTCGCAGCGCAGCCTTGCCTTGGACAACGCCCGTTTGGCCTAGGATCTGCGCGTCCTCCGCAAACCAGCCCATCCAGCCTTCGAGGCCGCGTGCCGCCGTGTCGCGGTCGAACGCCTTGTCGGCGTCGAGGAGGGCCTGAGCGCCGTGATCCTGCGCCCATGAGGGGGACGCCGCCGCCAGTGTCACGAGAAGAATGAGCCTGCGCATGGGTCGAGTGTACAGCAGGCGCCGTCTTCAAAGTGCGCTGTTCGGGCCGGATCCGAGGTCTCCGTCGTGGCCTCCTTGCGCCCTGGAAGTCGCAATGTTCTCCATTTCTTCGCGCATAATGTGCTTGACAACCGGACTTATGATCAATGTGACCGGCCACGTGCGCGGCGCAGTGGTGACGCTCTTTGAAAATACGAACATTGGGCGAAGATAACATCGACAGATAGCCAATTAATCCACTCATTCTAAAGACAAAAGTCGATAATTGGCTTTGTTCCTCACTTTTTGTTTCGCGCGCCCGGCGCCCCCTCGCCGCCGTGGCCCAGTGAGAGTAGTTCTTGTTCCCCCTCACTGCGGAGCCGCGACCGGAGCGCCACGCCAGGCTGGATTGGATTAAGCGCCTCACGAAGCGTGTGCTCGGAGGAGCGGGTTGGGAGAAAAATGCCGCCGCCTGACGGGATTTTCTCGCTTTGCTATAAAGTGCCGGCTCCAGACGTCCGATCTCCTTGACTGGAATGCGGCGCCGAGTCCGGAGCTCTTTGGGAAATGGTCAGAAACAGGCGCTGGCAATGAGAATTTCCACAGGGCGTGAGAACTATGAGCAACAGGGGTACCTATCGCGTGGGCCTTATCTTCAATACCGACAATGAAGTGGAGCGGTTGGCGGACCGCTTCGCTGACGACGCGCCGATTGACTTGGTGCGCTTTGACGAGGCTTTCCAGCGAGCCAAGTTAAAAGAAGGCGAAAATGGTCAGGAGGCGATCCCCGACGGTTACTACGATACGCTCGTGGAAGAAGTCCGGCTAACCAAGACTCCCCGGACCGGGAATCCGATGGTGATCTGGAAGCTCCGCATCGTGAGCGAGGACTTCCACGCCCGTACCCTGAACAAGACCCGGATCATCACGGAGAAAACGCTTCAATTCCTGAAGGATGACCTCGAGCGTTGCGGTGTCCATCTCGAGCGGCTCTCCGACCTGTCGCTGCATCTCGACGAGATGTTTGGCCTGAAGATCAACGTCCTGAAGAAGACCAAGGATCAGTGGACCGATATCTACTTCGTCAAGGTCGAGAAGCCGGAGCCGGAGAGCACGCCGTTCTGACACGCGGCTTGCGGCACGAAAGTCCGGTCGGCCGGAAGGCGGGCGTGCGCAACCGGCACCGCGCGATCTCCCGGATCCGGCTCTGCGATCATCAGTATTCCTGCTCTTGATCGCGCTCTGCGCCGGTGCGCGGGCTCGTGGCGTGAGCCGTTGATTCCATAGCTATATAATTGAAAACAAAGGATGTTTTTCTTAGTAATGGTCCGGTCTGCAACGGCTTCGCAACTGTTGTGCACTGGACGCGGAGCGGTGGACCGCCCCACCATATCAACGCGCGGGTGCGAAGCGCGGGGAGAGATGCCGGGTGAAGAAGTGGTGCGGGCGGCGATGCGTTGATCACGCCTCTGACGACCGCGGGGTTGAGCAGAAGCGGGAGCCCCTAGCCAACTTTGTGACCGGCTCTTTGAACGTGACAGCAGCGGAAGCTGACCGCTTCCCCGATCCGCTTGCAGCTCCAGCCCGGGACATGAGCGTGCGTCATGAAACCTGACCAGCGGTCCAACCATGCCCACCCGGCCACCTGGGTGCCAACCCTGTATTTCGCCGAAGGCATTCCCTTCTTCGCTATATCGTTGATCGCCGGGATCCTATACAAACGGCTCGGGATGGCGAACGACGTGATCGCCCTCTACACGAGTTGGCTGCTGCTCCCCTGGTCTTTGAAGCCCTTCTGGAGCCCGCTGCTGGAGATGTTCAAGACCAAGAAGTTCTTCGTTGTCTCCTTCGAATTCATCGTCGGTCTGAGCCTCGCTCTGATCGCCTTGTGTCTGCCCCTGCCCAACTACTTTCGCTACACGCTGGCGCTGTTCGTGCTGGTGGCCTTCTGCTCGTCGACGCACGACATCGCAGCCGACGGCCTCTACATCGCCAGCCTGTCGCAGAAGGAACAGGCGGCCTATGCCGGCTGGCAGGGCGGCTTCTTCAATGTTGCGCGGTTCTTCTCGCAAGGCGCCCTGGTGATCCTGGCCGGGTACCTGGAGACACGAACGGATGTGCGCCACGCCTGGATGGCGATCTTCGCCGCCATGGGCCTAATCCTGATCGGGGTGAGTCTGTATCACGCCAGGATGCTACCGACGGGGGGATCGGAGCGGCGCTCGGAGTCCTGGCGTCAGATGGCCGCCACGTTTGGGGATGTGATCGTCAGCTTCTTCGAGAAGCCCAACATCCTGTGGTTGATGGTCTTTATCCTCCTTTACCGCGCCGGCGAGGGGCAGGTGGTGAGAATCGGGCCGCTCTTCCTGGTCGACAAACGGGCCTTGGGTGGACTGGGACTCACGACCGAACAGTTCGGGACCATCTACGGCACTTTTGGCACCATCGCCTTCATCGCAGGCAGTGTGGCGGGCGGCTACTTCACGTCCTGGCTGGGCCTGCGCCGCGCTCTGCTGCCGCTGATCGTCGTGATGAACCTGCCCAACCTGGCTTACGTGTACCTGAGCACGGCCCTGCCTAGGAATGCGGCGCTGGTCACGACTGCGCTGAGCGCCGAGATGTTCGGCTACGGGTTCGGTTTTGTGGGCGTGATCCTGTTGATGATGCAGGAGATAGCACCCGGCAAGTATCAGACGGCCCACTATGCGTTCGCCAACTCGCTGATGAATCTGGGCCTGATGATCCCGGGCACGGTGAGCGGGAAGATCCAGATGGCGCTGGGTTACCGGAACTTCTTCATCTGGGTCCTGGTGGCCTCGGTCCCGGCCTTGATCCTCGCGCGGATCATCCCGATTCACTCGGGAGCCGCCGCGCAGCCGGCGGTGGAACCGGCCGCGGTCTCGTAGCGGCGAAGCCGGGTTGCTGAGGAGGAGCCCGTCTGCTGCCAGGGGCTCATGAGAGCACGGGCGATTCGGCATTGCGGAGCAAGACATGCATTACGGTTACTTCGACAACGATCGGCGTGAATACGTGATCGACCGGCCCGACGTGCCGTTCTCCTGGACCAACTACCTGGGCATCAAGGATCTGTGCACGGTGATCTCGCACAACGCGGGAGGCTACTCGTTCTACCAAAACGCCGAGCACAAGCGGATCACGCGTTTCCGCGCGAACGGCGTTCCCCTGGACCGGCCCGGGCACTACGTCTACCTGCGGGATGAGGAGAGCGGCGAGTATTGGTCGGTGTCCTGGCAGCCGGTTGGCAAGGATCTCACGCAGGCCAAGTATGAATGCCGGCACGGCCTGTCCTACTCCCGGTTCTCCTGCAACTATCAAGGTCTCGAGGCGCAGCAGCTCGTGTTCATCCCCCCGCAGGATGACGTCGAGCTGTGGGACGTCCGGATCCGGAACAGCGGCTCCACGACGCGCACTCTCAGTGTCTTCGGGTACGTCGAATTCTCCTTCCACCACATCGAGATCGACAACCAGAATCTCCAGATGAGCCTCTACGCCAGCGGCTCCAGCTACGAGGACGGGGTCATCGAATACGACTTCTACTACGAACCATCGACCTTCCACTACTTCACCGCCGACTTCGATCCCGACAGCTTCGACAGTATGCGGGACGCTTTCCTGGGCAGCTATCGCAGCGAGACGAACCCGATCGCGGTCGAAGAGGGCCGGTGCCGCGGCAGCGTGGAGCTGGGCGGCAACCACTGCGGCGCTTTGCATAAGCGGCTGACCGTCGATCCCGGCCAGGAGGTCCGCCTGGTCTTCATGTTGGGAGTCGGCGCGCGCGCTAAGGGCAAGGAGATTCGTGCCAGGTACTCGAACTCGTCGAACGTGGACCTGGCCTTCGCGGATCTGAAGTCGCATTGGGACCGGAAGCTGGCCGTATTTCAGTGCAGGACCCCCCATGAGGGACTGAACACGATGGTCAACATCTGGACGCTATACCAGGCGGAGACCTGCGTCGTCTGGTCGCGCTTCGCCTCGTTTATCGAGGTCGGCGGGCGTGTCGGGCTGGGTTATCGCGACACGTCGCAGGACGTGATGAGCGTGGTGCACACGAATCCCGGCAAATGCCGGCAGCGCATCGTCGAATTGCTGAAAGCCCAGGTCAGCGCGGGCTACGGGCTGCACCTGTTCGACCCCGACTGGTTCGACCCGGAGAAGCAGAATGCTCCGCGGTTCAAGTCGCCGACCGTCACGCCCGTGCCTGATCGCAAGAGCGTGATTCACTGCCTCGCGGACACATGTTCGGACGACGTGCTCTGGCTCGTCGTCTCGGTCTGCGAGTACGTGAAAGAGACGGGCGACCTCGCGCTGTTCGACGATGTAATCCCCTTCGCGGACGAAGGCGCAGCGACCGTCTACGAACACCTCAGGCGCACGCTGGACTTTTCCGCCGAGCAGGTTGGGCCGACCGGCATCTGCAAGGGCCTCCGGGCGGACTGGAACGACTGCCTGAACCTGGGAGGCGGCGAAAGCGCGATGGTGTCGTTCCTGCACCATTGGGCGTTGCGCGCCTTTGTGGAGGCGGCCCGGCACTTGGGCCGCGACGCGGACGTCTCGAAATACGCCGCGCTGGCGGACCGGGTCCGCGCTGCCTGCGAGAAGGAACTCTGGGATGGCGAGTGGTACCTGCGCGGCATCACGGCTAAGGGGCGCAAAATCGGATCGCGCGAGAACGCCGAAGGCAAGGTGTTCCTGGAGAGCAACACCTGGGCGGTGGTTTCCGACGCGGCGCGGCCCGAGCGCGCGCAGCTTTGCATGGACTCGGTCGACGCTCACCTGTACTCCCCATACGGCATCCACCTGCTATGGCCCGCGTTCTCCAAACCGGACGACGACATCGGCTTCGTGGGCCGCGTGTACCAGGGCATCAAGGAAAACGCCGCCATCTTCAGCCACCCGAATCCCTGGGCCGTCATCGCCGAGTGCAAGCTGGGCCGGGGCGACCGGGCCATGAAGTTCTACGACTCTCTGCTGCCCTACAACCAGAACGACATGATTGAGATCCGCGAGGCCGAGCCGTATTCCTATTGCCAGTTCGTTATGGGCCGGGACCATACGGCCTTCGGACGCGCCCGTCATCCGTGGCTCACGGGAAGCGGCGGCTGGAACTACACGGCCGTGACGCGCTGGATCCTGGGCATCCGGCTGAGTTTTGACGGGATGATCATCGACCCCTGCATCCCCAGCGGCTGGAAGGAGTTCGAGGTGACACGACAGTGGCGCAACGCGACCTTCCACATCACAGTGAGCAACCCCAACGGGGTGCAAAAGGGCGTCCGGACAGTGACGCTGAACGGCCAGCCTGTGCGCACGCTGATCCCGCCGCAGCCGCCCGGTTCCGTGAACGAAGTTGCAGTGGCAATGCTGTGACCCGGCGCGCCTCCGGGCCGGATCGCGGAGGCGGCCGCGATGTCGCGTGAGAGTCGATCCGAAGTGGACGCAGACTAAAAGGGCTTCCGCATCTCTTGGATGTGGAAGCCATGAACCTGGTGCGGGGGGGGGGACTTGTTCCTTCCTAGCACACTGAAAACAAGTAAGTTATACATAACACAAAGGACCCAAAAAACCAAAAGTTCCGAAAATACTCGTTCAAGTCACACCACGAGTCACACGGGCCTTCAGACCCACCCAAGCGTCACCAAACTTGCCGGTGGCGTCCTTGAGAAGGAGCCTGCCGAGTGATGAGCCTAAAAGCCACTCGCCCGAGCTCCACCTGCGATCTTTCACCGTCCGAGTGTCGCTTCGCTAAAACCGCCTTCGAGAGGTCCTATTCCGTTACCAGTCGGTTTGCCGCCGTGCGCGCGGCTCTGACCACGACCACGTATCGACTACCTTCGGACTTCCGCCTCGACCTTGTGCAGGAGATCCTCCTTGCGCTGTGGCGGCAACGCCAGGCATTTGATCCCCGGCGCGGAAGTTGGCGCACATTCTCGGAATGCGTTGTTGCCAATAAGCTGAGTTCTCTGGTGCGGCGCATGCGCTCCAACCGGTCCGGTCAATTCAGGGAGGATTCGCTGGAGAATGCTCCCGGCTTGGCGGCGCCGAGCGATGGCATTGAACTGTGCACAGATGTTCGGCGGGTTTTGGCTCGCGTGTCGCAGTTCGATCGAACCGTCGCGCTGTATTTGATCGAGCACTCGGCCATAGAGACGACCCAATGCCTCAGGGTTTCCCGCGCGACTGTCTATCGTGCCATAGGACGACTCCGGACAGCGTTCACAGAGGCTGGCTTGTCCCCGTAAGGGCGTGAATATGCATGCGACAGCGAACGGGTCGCCGGTGAATGACAGAGCCGGCAAGGTACTCACCGATGCGGACTGCGCAAGTCTCGCGCGGCGTTGGATTGACGGCGGACTCGCCGCAGCAGCCAAAATCCAGCGCGTCGACTCAAACACCGGGCGTTCCATCGTCGGCCGACGTGATCTCGCTTCTTACGAGGGGCTGGCGATCCCGTACTTCTTGCCCGGCGAGTCCCGCGTTCGCGAATGGCGGCTGCGTCGCGATCAGCCCGACATAGAGTACAAGGACGGCAAACCGAGGGAGCGCGGCAAGTACCTGTCGCCGCCTGGCCGAAAGAACATGATCTACTTCGTGCCAGGCATTTCCCAGGACTTGGTGAAGGCAGTCGCCACCCCGGTGATCGTGACCGAGGGCGAGTTCAAGACGCTCGCGCTCTGGCGTCTCGCCAACCACGAATCGGCCGCTCCCCGATTCTTGCCGCTCGGATTGGCGGGCGTATGGAACTGGCGGGGCACGGTCGGCAAAACAACGGGACCGAACGGCGACCGGCGCGACGTCAAAGGCGTGATCCCCGACCTCGACTTGGTCATCTGGGAAGGCCGCCGCGTGATCATCGCTTTTGATGCGGATGCGGACCAGAACGAGCAGGTTGAGATCGCCAGAAACCTCCTGGCGCGCGAGTTGCGGATGCGCGGCGCAGAAGTCGCGTCCATCACTTGGGACATCGCGCAAGGAAAAGGCGTCGACGATCTGCTGGCCAACGTAGGACCAGAGAAAGTCTTGGAGTTGCTGGACGGCGCCGACTTTGAAAAGGAAGACGCCGACGGCAGCATCAGCGTTCACCAGATTGCCGAGGCGATTACAGCCAGATACCGGTTCGCCCAGGACGTCGGCGGGCGGCTCTACATCTTCCGCGGTGGGAGCTACCAC
>JBEKHU010000059.1:0-9579 GCA_050012115.1 Bryobacteraceae bacterium
CGACGTCGTGCTGAAGTTCGACTCGGCCCGCGTCGACGGCAACCGCCTCGAGGTCGTCCTGCGCGACGTCGGCGCCGACGCCAAGGCCGCCAGCGCGCTGCGCGTCACGCTGGTCTACGAGGTCTTCCCCGGCTCGGCTGTCCTCCGCCGCCAAGCCAGCGTCGAGAACACCGGCTCCGCCGCGATCACCGTCGAGAACCTGCAGGCCGGCGCGGTGGAAGTGCCGCCCAACCGCGACTACCGCCTGACCTACACCGCCGGCCGCTGGGCCGGGGAATGGCAGCTCCAGCACGAGACTCTCGCCCAAGGCAAGAAGGTCCTCGAAAGCCGCGAAGGCACCACCAGCCACCGCCTGAATCCCTGGTTCGCTCTGGACACCGGCTCGGCCAGCGAGACCACCGGCGAGGTCTGGTTCGGCGCCCTGGGCTGGTCCGGCAACTGGAAGCTCACCGCCGAGCGCGTCCACGACGGCCGCACGCGCGTCACCGCCGGCTACAACGACTTCGACTTCTCCTGGCCGCTCAAGCCCGGCGAGAAGTTCGTCTCACCCTGGCTCTACCTCGGCTACACCGCGCACGGCTTCGGCGAGATGTCGCGCGCCATGCACCGCTTCGAGCGCGACAATCTACTGCCCGGCGGGGCCACCAAGCTTCGCCCGGTACTCTACAACTCCTGGGAAGCGACGACCTTCGACGTCACCGAGGCAGGCCAGAAGACGCTCGCCTCGAAAGCCGCCAAGCTCGGCGTCGAGCTGTACGTCATCGACGACGGCTGGTTCGGCGTGCGCAACACCGACCACGCCGGCCTGGGCGACTGGTTCGTCAACCCCAAGAAGTTCCCCGACGGCCTGAAACCGTTGATCGACCACGTCCACGGCCTGGGCATGAAGTTCGGCTTCTGGGTCGAGCCTGAAATGGTCAACCCCGACTCCGATCTGTACCGCGCCCATCCCGATTGGGCCATGCACTTCCCCGGCCGCCCGCGCACCGAAGCCCGCAACCAACTGGTGCTCAATATGGCCCGCGAGGACGTCAAGGAGCACATCTACGGCGTGCTGGACAAGCTGCTGCGCGACAACGCCATCGACTTCGTCAAGTGGGACATGAACCGGCCCTTCGGCGAGCCCGGCTGGCCGAACGTACCCGAATCCGAGCAGCGCAAGATCTGGATCAAGTACGTGCGCAACGTCTATGAGATCGCCGACCGCCTGCGCGCCGCGCACCCGGGCGTCGAGTTCGAGGGCTGCTCCGGCGGCGGCGGCCGTATCGACCTGGAGCTCATGCGCCGCGTCGAGGAGTTCTGGACCTCCGACAACACCGACGCCTACGACCGCCTGCGCATCCAGGAAGGCTTCAGCTACATGTACGCCCCCAAGGCCATGATGGCCTGGGTCACCGACGTGCCCAACCTCAACGGCCGATCGACGCCACTGCGCTATCGCTTCCTGGTCGCCATGCAGGGCTCGCTGGGCATCGGCGGCGACCTCAACAAGTGGTCCGAAGCCGATCTGACCTACGCCTCCAAGATGGTCGAGGTCTACAGGTGGATCCGCAAGAGCGTGCAGGAGGGTGCGCTGTACCGTCTCGCTTCTCCGAGCGAGGGCGGCCTGTCTTCCACGCTGTACGTGGCCCAGGACAAGCGGCAGGCCTGCCTGTTCGCCTTCCGTGACCATCAGCAGTTCCTGCGCCAGTTGCCTGCGCTGCGCCTGCAGGGTCTGGATGCGGGCGCCCGCTACCGTCTGCGCGTGATCGAGGGCCAGTTCGATTCCGGGACCGGCACGGTCCTCTCCGGCGACTACCTGATGCATCATGGATTGAAGCCCGACCTGCGCGGCGACTACGACGCCGCACTGGTGGTTCTCGCACCGGCGCCCTAGACTGTAAGCCCGCGCGCCATGTCTCTCCTCTGCGCAGCACACGGCCTCGGCGTTACTTACTCCACCGAGAAAGGCCCGCTGCGCGCGCTCGAGGATGTCCGCCTGGACCTCTACTCCGGGGAGATCATCGGCGTGGTCGGACCGTCGGGATCGGGCAAGAGCACGCTCGGTCTGGCGCTCTCTGGCCTGCTGCCGGCGAGCGCGCAGGTCGCGGGGAGCATCGAACTGGCCGGGCGCCGGATCGACAGCCCGCGCGATTGGGACGACCTGCGGGGCCGCGTGGTCACCTATGTCCCTCAGGAACCGGGACTGGCGCTCAATCCCGTGCTGCGCGCCGTGACCCAAGTGAAGGCCGCGGCGCTGTGCGCATTGGGACTGGGAGGCCGGGCGGCGGAACGGGCCGCGCGACAGGCCCTGGCGCGAGCCGGGCTGGATAGCGCCGAACTGCAGCAGGCCTACCCTCACGAACTGAGCGGCGGCCAGCGGCAGCGGGTGCTGCTGGCGCGCGCGTTTCTGCTGGCCGCGCAGCTGGTGGTGGCCGACGAGCCGACCTCGGCGCTGGACGCGGTCACGCAGCGCGACATCCTGGGCCTGTTCGAGGAGTTGCGCGTGGCCGGCTCGGCGGTGCTCTTCATCACCCACAACCCCTTGCTTTTGAGAGGGTTCGCAAAGGAGACGGTGCTCATCTCGAAGGGCCGGATCGAAGCCCGAGGCACGGTGGACGAACTGCAGCGCGCCGGCAGCCTGCGTATCGGGGGGGTGGTGTGAGCGCGCTGATCATGGCCCGGAACCTGAAGAAGACGCACGCCCAGCGTGGGTTCTTCGGCCGGGACCGGGGGGTGGTTCTGCCTGGCGTGGACTTCGAGGTCTGGCCCGGCGAGTGGGTCGTGCTGGCTGGCAGGTCGGGCTGCGGCAAGACGACGCTGGCGCGCATACTGGCCGGCCTGGACGCGCCCGATACTGGCAAGGTCCTGGTGAACTACAACGTTGCCGGCCCGCTGGCACTGCGGTCGGAGGTGTGCTGGATCCCGCAGGATCCGGGACGCAGCCTGAACCCGCGCTTCACGGCTCTGGAAGCGATCATGGAACCGATTGAAATCAAGCGGCTTCCGCACGAGCTGGCGGGCCAATGCGCGTCCCGGGCCGGCCTGGAGGCGAGCCTGCTGCCGCGCCGGATCAGAGAGTTGAGCGGCGGGCAGAAGGCGCGGGTCGCGATTGCCCGGGCGTTGACGTTGGAGCCATCCCTGTTGATTCTGGACGAGTCGCTTGCCGCGCTCGACCTGGCGCTCCAGGAGCAAATTCTGGACGCATTATTGGCTCAGTCCAAACAATCCAATATGGCATGTCTGTTCATCGCTCATGAAACCGCACTCCTGGAAAACACAGGAGCCCGTATCGAATTGATGGAAAAGGGACAATTGGTGAAAAGAGAGTCCTCCACCTGGCAGGAATGGCGAACCGCTCAGCCGAAATGGACAGCGGACGCATAGGCAACTGGATGATTTCCAAATAATCCAATATGGATCAACGAATGGGACAAAGTCCTTGAAATGCATTTCCGACGCAGAGATAGATTCTTCGTAGCGAGAGCCCCAGAGCCGGCACGGTACTGGCGTTATGGCAGGTTCGACGGCAACGCTGCGGTTGCTCAGAGCAGGGTGCGGGCATGAGATTCCTCGTCTTTGTGCTGCGGCGATTGGCGGCGACCGCGCTGACCCTGGCGGCGGTATCGGTGCTGAGCTTCCTGCTGCTGGACCTCGCTCCGGGCGATTTCTTCGACGACATGCGGTTGAGCCCGCAGATGAGGCCCGAGACGGCGGCGGCGTTGCGGGCGCGGTACGGGCTGGACAAGGGATTTGCCGAGCGCTACTCGGCGTGGTGCAAGTCGGCGCTCAAGGGCGAGTTTGGCGTCTCGATGGCGTATGACATGCCGGCGTCGAAGCTACTGGCGCCGCGCCTGAGGAATACGCTGTTGTTGGGCGGGTTGTCGATGGCGGCGGCGTGGCTACTCGCGTTTCCAATCGGATTGCTGGCGGCGGCGCGGCGGCACAGTTGGGCGGACCGGGCGGTGCAGGCGGCCACGGCGGCCGCGCTGGCGCTGCCCGAGATCCTGTTCGGCATGCTGCTGCTGCTGGCGGCGGCGAAGTTCGGATGGCTCGATTCGGAGCTGATCTTCCTGGAGAATGCGACGGTAGCGCAGTTGCTCAGGAAGATGCTGCTGCCGGGCCTGGTGCTGGCCTTCGCCGCGTTTCCGGTGATTGTGCGCAATTTGCGGACGGCGCTGATCGAAGCCGCCGAGGCGCCGTTCGTGAGAGAGGCGCGCTCAGCGGGCATCCGCGGCGCGCGGCTGTGGCTGGGACAGATACTGCCGGCGGCGGCGAACCCGATCATCACGCTGCTGGGCCTGTCCGCGGCGGGGTTGATCGGCGGCTCGGTGATCGCCGAAACGCTGTTCAGCTGGCCGGGCGCGGGCCCGCTGTTCATCGAGTCGATCATGGGACGCGACGCGCATGTGGTGCTTGACCTGGCGCTGGCGAGTGCGGCGCTGCTGGCGGCGGCGAATTTCGCCAGCGAGATCCTGCTGTACGCGGCCGATCCACGGTTGAGAGCCGAGGGCGGCGGGAAGGCGCCGCGGTGAGGAGACGCGCGCTGAGGACGGTGGCGGTGGGGTACCTGGCGCTACTGGCGCTGGCGCTGGCGCTGGCACCGTGGCTGGCGGCGCACGCTCCGGAGCAGCAGAACCGCGACTGCCCGTGCGCCGGACCAGGCGCGCAATACCTTTTGGGCACGGACGAACTGGGACGCGACGTGTGGTCGAGACTGCTGCACGGGGGCCGCATCTCGCTGGGGGCGGGGCTGATCGCGGCGGGGCTGTCGGTAGGCCTGGGGCTGCTGGCAGGCGCGGCGGCCGGACTGTCGAGGGGCTTGCTGCGGCGAGCGGTGCTGGCGCTGGCGGAGCTGTTCCTGTCGGTCCCGTGGCTGTACCTGTTGCTGGCGATTCGCGCGTTTCTACCGCTGACACTGGGGCCGGGACAGGTGCTGCTGCTGCTGAGCGCGGTGATCGGCGCGGCGGGCTGGGCGCGACCGGGGCGGCTGTTCGCTCAAATGGCGGCGGAGGTGCGGGAGCGCGAGTATGTCGAAGCGGCGGAGAGCTTCGGAGCGGGACGCTGGCACCTGATGAGGCGGCACCTGCTGCCCGAGCTGTTGCCGCTGGCGGCGACGCAGTTCCTGCTGCTGCTGCCGGGCTATGTGCTGGCGGAGGTGACACTGACGTTCTTCGGCCTGGGGGTGGGGGAACCGGCGGCGAGCTGGGGCAATCTGCTGGCTCCGCTGCGGCACCCGGCGACGGCGGCGAATTGCTGGCAACTGGCGACGCCGCTGCCAGTGCTGGCGCTGCTGGTCCTGACATGCGAATTGCTGGGTCGGAAATGGGCGAATGAATAGCCGGGATTTCCAGACCAACCCTGGGCCGTCAAACGTTGCTTGTTCGCGGAGCGGGCGAGGAATGGGCAGAAAGAACGGTCTAATTGTGGATCATTTCCACGCACAATTGATTAGAATTAATCAGCGTGCATTTCGATTGGGGATGGCAACAGCGGCGGAGTTGCCCTCCGCGACTCCAGCCAGACGGCCTACGCGCCGCGGGACCGGCACGCGCGCAGTGGCAACTGTGCGCAACGCCTGGAGACTCCACTCACTCGGAGCACCTGCTCCCGCTCGCTGAGAGGACACAAGGCAAACTGAAGTGGCTCGGCGGGCGAGAGCGTCTGCCGTGGCGGGCGGCGATCGTGCTGGCGCTGGCGGTGTGCGCGGCAGGGTTGGCGACCGCGGAGACGGGCGTGCGCGGCGGGCGCCTGGTGTGCATGCAGAGCGGGGAGCCGCGCACGTTTCAACCCTTGTCGACGCTCGCGTTGGGCGAGGCCACGCACGAGGTGATCTTCCGGATGCACGCTGACCTGGTGCATATCAACCGGGAGACGCAGAAAACGGAACCGGCGCTGGCGGAGTCGTGGATGGAGCTGCCGGGAGGGCGCGGATTCCGGCTGAAGCTGCGGCGCGGAGTGCGCTTCTCCGATGGCCATCCGTTCGACGCCGACGACGTTGTGTTCACCTTCCAGGCGCATCTGGACGAGAAGGTGGGATCGCCGCAGCGCAGCCTGTTGACGGTGAATGGAAAGCCGATCGGCGTCCGGAAGATCGACGGCGCAACGGTGGAATTCGACCTGGGCGGGCCGTACGGGCCGGCGGAGCGGATCTTCGACAGCATCGCCATTCTGCCACGGCACCTGCTGGAGGAGGCCTACAAGCGCGGCCAACTGGCGGAGCAATGGGGGCTCGCGACCGTGCCGCAGGCGATGGCCGGGCTGGGCCCATTCCGGCTCAAAAGCTACCGGTCGGGCGAAGGCTTGGTGCTGGAGCGGAACCCGTACTACTGGAAGAAAGACAGCCGCGGCACCCAGTTGCCGTACCTGGATGAAATCGTATTCCGGCCAGTGGCGAACGAAGAAGGGCAGGTGGTGCGGTTTCTGGGAGGCGAGGGAGACATACTGAACCACGTCAGCGCGAAGAGTTATGCGCTGCTGGAAAAGGAGGCGGGCGCGCGCGGGTACGACCTGCGGAACCTGGGCGCGGGGCTGGAGTACGACTTCCTATTCTTCAACCTGAACCCGCCGGGCGCCGCGCCGGCGGCGGTGGCGGAGAAGCAATCGTGGTTCCGGGACGCGCGGTTCCGGCAGGCCGTGTCGCTGGCGATCGACCGCGAAGCGATGGTGCGGCTGGTGTTCGGCGGCCGGGCGACGGCGCTGGCGACGCACGTGACGCCGGGCGTCAAACTGTGGAGAAACATGGACGTAAAGCTGCCCGCGCGTTCGCCGGCCGAGGCGCGGAAGAGGCTGGCAGCGGCCGGCTTCCGGGCGGGGACGGACGGGGTGCTGCACGGCCAGAGCGGCCGGGCGGTGGAGTTCACGATCCTGGCGAGCTCGGGCAAGCCGGAGCGGATGCAGATGGCGGCGATGATCCAGCAGGACCTGAAGGAGTTGGG
Source organism: Bryobacteraceae bacterium (assembly GCA_050012115.1). Taxonomy (GTDB): domain Bacteria; phylum Acidobacteriota; class Terriglobia; order Bryobacterales; family Bryobacteraceae; genus CAIVVT01. The sequence goes on from JBEKHU010000059.1 coordinate 6,918, forward strand.
CATGCAGGTGCAGGTGGCGGGGATGGAGTCGCGCACGCTGCAGGACCGCGTGTTAAGGTCAAAGAATTACGAAGCGTGCCTCCTGGCATTGGCGTTCGGTGACGCCGACCCAGGATCGGAAATGAACCTGTGGCCGTCGAACGGGCCGACCCATGTGTGGGCGCCCGAGCAGGCGCAGCCAGGGTTCGAGTGGGAAGCCGAGATCGACCGTCTGATGCGGCAACAGATGGCGACACAAGGATATGTCGCACGTAAGAAGATCTATGACCGGGTGCAGGAGATCGAGGCGCGGGAAGAGCCGATCCTCAGCCTGCTGAGCCCGAATGTTCTGATCGCGGCGAGACGGCGGGTCGGCAATTTCCGGCCCGCGGTGCTGGACCACTACACGTTGTGGAACGCTGAGGAGTTGTTCCTACGGCCGGCACCAGGGGAGAAGAAGTGAGCTCTGGAGATCCGCCGCGAGGTCTCATCCATTTAGCGGACGAGCAGTTGGTCGAGGAGTGCCGTAAGGGCAACGGCCAAGCCTGGGGTGTGCTCGTCGACCGCTACAAGGCGCTGGTCTATTCCGTCCCGATGAAGTATCGGATGCCGGAAGAGGACGCGGCCGACGTGTTTCAAAACGTGTGGCTGGACCTACACTCCGAGTTGGAACGGTTGAGGGAACCGGCCGCGCTCAGAGGGTGGCTGATTTCGGTTTCGACGCACAAGTGCCTGCGCTGGAAAGAGCGGGAGAGCAAGCGCGCGGGGGTGGCTCTGGGCTGGGAAACGACCAACGAGCCGACCGATTCGCGGCCGCTGCCGGGCGAGGTCGAATTGCAGGCCGAGCAGGACCAACTGGTCCGGGATGCGGTTGAGAGCATTCCAGAACGCTGTCGCAAGATGATCCGGATGCTGTTTTACGAACAGCCGCCGCGACCGTACCTCGACGTGGCGAAGGAACTCGGACTGGCCGAAGGATCGATCGGTTTCATTCGCGGGCGATGCCTGGACAAGTTGAAGAAGGCGCTGGACAAGTGCGGCTTCTCACGATGAAGGAGAGAGCGGGATGAGCCCCCCCGGGCAAATCGTTTTTTCGGCCGAAGCCTGGCTGGAAGAGGCGGCCACGCTGGGAGCGGGGGCCGTGGGTGAGGAACGCATCGCGCCCGAACGGCGCGCCGAGCTGCTGGAAAGACTGGTGAAGGAGATCGGCCGCGAGGTGTATGCCGACAGTGCGCGGGCGGAGAAACTGGTGGAGGCGTGCGACGCGCTGGCGGCCCTGCTGCCGGGGAAGGCGGCGGAAGGGAAAGCGGTGCGGGCGCGGGGCCACCTGCAGTTCGCGCGCAGCCAGCATGCGGAGGCCGCGGAGCTGTACGAGCGGGCGATCGGGCTATTCCGGGAGGAGGGCGACCGGCTGGAACTGGCCCTGACGATGTCGGGCGCATTGCAGGCGTTGATCTACCTGGGACAATACGCGCGGGCGGAGGAGTGGTGCCGCTCGGCGGAGCAGGTGTTCCGTGATGAGGGCGACGCGCTGCGGCTGGCGCGGCTGTACAGTAACCGGGGCAACGTGCTGTTCCGGCAGGACAAGTATCAGGAGGCGTTGGAATCCTACCAGGCCGCGCGGCTGGAGCTGGGCCGGATCGGGAACGCGCGCGACGTGGCCTCGGTCATCACGAACTTGGCCACCGTGCAGATCAGCATGGGGCGGTTCGAAGAGGCCCTCCACTCCTACAACGAGGCGCGGAAGCGTTGCCAGGACGCGGGATTGCCGCGCATGGCGGCGGCCGCCGACTACAACATTGCCTACCTGTACTACCTGCGCGGAGATTACCTGCGGGCGATCGACATCTACCGCCACACGCGCATCCTGTGCCACGAACTGGGCGACCCGTATCACGAGGCGCTGTGCGACCTGGACGAAGCGGAGATGTACCTGGAGCTCAACCTGAGCCGGGAAGGGGCCCGGCTGGCTCGGCGGGCGGCGATGCGGTTCATGGGGCTGGGGATGAACTACGAACGGGCCAAGGCCATGGTCAGCGAGGCGGTCAGCCTGCACCATATGGGCGCGGCGCCGTACGGGCGGGCGCTGATGCGGCAGGCGCGCGACATCCTTTCGCAGGAGAGCAACCATCTGTGGCCGGCGCTGATCGACCTCTATCTGGCCATCTCCTACCTGGGCGAGGAGCAGACGTCGGCGGCCAGCCGGTTGGCCAACCGCGCCAGCGTGCGGCTGTCCACGGGCGGGTTGCCCGGCAAATCGGCGCTGTGCGACCTGGTTCGCGCTCGGGTCCGGCTGCGTTCGGGGAACTCCAAGGAGGCGCGCACGTTGTGCCAACGGGTACTGCAGCTGCCGCCCGAAGAGCGGCTGTCGTCGATCGAGTACCTGGCGTGGTTCACCCTGGGCGAGGTGGAGGAGCACGACCGGAACTGGCTGGCGGCCTGGGAGGCCTGGCAGCGGGCGCGTGAGGCGGTGGACCGGTTGCGCAGCACTCTGGGCGGCGAAGATCTGCGCATTTCATTCCTGAAGGACAAGGTGGAGGTGTACGAGAACCTGGTCTGGCTGTGGATGAACCGGCTTTCGGGCGTGGAGCAGGGACCCACGCCGCCGATGGCATTGACGCTACTACAGGAGGCGAAATCGAGGAGTCTGGCGGACCTACTGGAAACGCCCGCGCCGCTGGGC
>JBEKHU010000060.1:0-9547 GCA_050012115.1 Bryobacteraceae bacterium
CACGACGTTGGTCAGCGTGGCGGGCACGGTTCGCTCGCCGGACGAGTTGTCGCCCCAGGCGACGACCGTGCCTTCGTTCTTCATGGCCAGGCTGTGCATGTCTCCGGCGGCGATCGCCAGGACATTGGTTAAGCCCACGGGCACGGTGGTCTGGCCATAGGTGTTATCCCCCCACGCCGTGATTGTGCCGTCGCCCTTCAGCGCCAGCGTATCGGCGCCGCCGCCCGACAGCGCCACGACATTGTTCAGGCCCGTTGGCACCAGCGACTCGCCGGATTGATTGCCGCCCCAGGCGACGGGATAACCGTAGCGCACAACGTCCACTGTGTCCTGGGCGGTATGAAGGTTCGGATCGCCGCCGAAGTAGACCGTGGCTCCGTAAGTAATCGTGGGAGGGGCAGTCGAACTGATTCTGCCCTGCGCGACGATGGCGGGATAGCTGAGGCCCGCGGCCAGGGCGTCACTGCGCCAGCAGGTGACGGTGTTGCAGGTCCAGCCCACGCCGCTGAGCGACGAGATGGTCAGCCCCGTGACGATGCGATCGGTCACCTGCAACGCGGAGGTCGTGGGGCCGGCGCCAACGTTGCTCACCCGGATCACGAAGAACGCATTCGTCTGGCCCTGCAGGAAATTGCCATTATGGCTCACGGAGATGGCAAGGGTTGGCAGCGCTTGACCCGCCGCGCAGACGCCGATAGCAAGGAAAACAGCCAATTTGGTAAGCAGACGCACTTGTACACCTCTTCGAGTATTCTTCGCAAACTGCGTGCAGGCTCAGTATAACCGAGTTTCTTGGGAAATAGGTCCTTCAGATGCAAAGTTCTTTTGCTGCAACCCGGGAGAGACACAGCGGCGAGTTAGCCGCCACACCCGCCCGGCCCGTCCCGCCAGTGCGCAAAGCACCCCGCAGGCTGGAATTGCGGGCGCTGACCGGCGCTGTGCCGAGTTGGGTTTGCAGCGCGCCGGCAGCGGGTTCAGGGCTGGAGACGGGCGGCTGCGGCCTGGCCGGCCGCGGCGCCGTATATATGGAAATTAGAAAAGAGAGACGTGGATCTGTGTAGCTCTGTGTGGCCACCATTTGCCGGGTGCATTGTCTTCCGCTATCGGTAATGGCTGAGCCCCAGTCCCGTTCCTAAACATCTTTATAATTGATAAAAGTGTTCATTAATCGAGGCGGCTGGAGTTTGAGGCTTGACCGCGCCGCGCACCGACTTAACGGCTGTCGACTTCAACGGCTGTCGACACTACGGGCGCTTTCCCGCTCGGCGCCCCAGACGGCGGTAAAAAGGCGCTGCAGGCTCTCCAGCGCCGGCGACCAGAATGGCGGCTGGGTCACAGGGGTGTTCGCTTGCGCGCCCAGCGACCGGGTCACCAGCAGCTCGCATTGGCGCCGCAGGGACGAGGCTCGCTCAATGAAGTTCCCGGAGCTGTAGGCGTCTTCGAGTTCGCTGCTGTAGTCCGAGAGCGTCCAGCAGGCGGTCCGCCCCAGCGCCTTTTCGATGGCCGATTTGGTGACGAAACTCGGGCCGCTGACGCGGTTGATGATCATCCGGACCTGATTTTCTGTGAATCCCAGGCTCGACAGCCTCTTCAGAACGCGGCTGGTCTCGTACATCTCGAGCATGCCGCTGGTTGTGACCAGGTAGATCTCGCTGATCTCCTCCAGCAGCCGGAGGCTGACGGGGCAGGCGCGGCCGAGGTCCACGACGATGAACTGATACAACGTCCGGGCGAAGCGCAGTACGTGCCGCACGCGCTCGCCGCTGAGCTGGTCGAAGGGGCCGACGGCGCCGGGGGCCTGCAACAGATCGAGGCCGTAGGCCGTCTTGCAGACGATGCGGCCCCAGAAGTCGGCGTCCAGGCGGTGCAGGTTGGTGGCGGCGTCCGCCACGGAGTAGCGCGAGTCGACCTTCAACAGACAGGCCGCCGACCGGCCGCTCATGTCGAGGTCCATCAGCAGAACCTTGGCGCCTGTCTGTCGCGCCAGCTCGACGCTGAAATGCGTGGCGCACGTGGTCGCGCCCACGCCGCCTTTCACCGCCAGGAAGCCGATGGCCTTGGCCTCGACGTTTTCCACCTTGGCGAACTCAGCCACGCGGTGGTGGCGCGCCACCGAGTACTGCAGCACGCGCACCAGCGCCTGGCAGCTCGGCTTACCCTTGATGAGGTAGTCCTGCGCGCCGCGTTCGACCGCCGTGAGGGCCTGCGATTCGTTGGCCGTTCCGGTGTGGATGACGATCGGCAGGCCATGGGCGTGGCGCTGGATGGTCTCGAAGGTAGCCAGGCCCTGGGAATCGGCCAGCGCGAGTTCCACCAGCACGATGTCGAAGCTGTGGCGCGCCAGCGCGTTCAAAGCCAAGACGAGATTCTCGGCGGCGTGAATGTTGAACCTGGGCCCGCCCGCCGATTCGATCATTTCGCGGACGGTGCGGGCGTCCTCGGCGTTGTCCACGATCAGCAGTTTGAGTTCGGTGTCGGGCATGTTGCTCTCTCCCTTTGCCTTATCGTCGGCCGGGGGCATTTCGCGACTCGATTATGCAGATTGGGCGGAGTGGCCGCGCCGGCGGGTCGGTGGCTGGAACCGCTCAGGCTGAGCGGGTTTTGGGCTGTAAACTACTGATTCTCCGTTCAGAGACAGCTCAAGTTGAGCGGTTTTGCCCTGACGTGGGGTGGAAGTCGACGCATCCCAAGTCAAGCCAGGTGTGACGCGGCGAACTCGCGCAGCGCCTCTTGCCAAGGCCGTAGCTGCGCGGCCTTGCTGTTCAATAGGACCGCCTTGGCGGGGCGCACCGCTTTTCTTGGAAACGTCGATCCGGGCACCGCGATCAGTTGCGGTTTGCGGGGCGTGAGCTCGAAGACGCGCCGGGCCAGGTCGTACCAACTGGCCGCGCCCGAGTTGGTGAGGTGATAGATGCCGAACGCCTCCTCCGATTCGAGCAGCCGGGATGTTGCCGCCGCCAGGTCGGGGGCGTAGGTGACGCTGTTGATTTCGTCGTTGACTGCCTGAATGGTGTCGCGCGTGGCGGCCAGATCGATCATCAACTCCACGAAGCTGCGCTTGGAGCCCTCGCTGGAGCCTTTGGGTCCGAAAATGACGGCGGTGCGCACCAGGTAGTACTCGTCCGTCGAGGCGGCGACGGTCCGTTCGCCGCGCAGCTTGGAACGCGCGTAGACCGACAGCGGGTTGGGCGCATCGGTTTCCAAGTACTCGCCCTTGCGTCCGTCAAAGACGTAGTTGGTGCTGTAGTGCACCAAGCGCAAGCGCAGTTCGCGGCATAGCTCGGCCAGCCGTCCGGGGAAGGCACTGTTCAGTTCGAAGGCCGCCTCGGACCGGTCCTCGGCGCCATCCACGTCGTTGAAGGCGACGCAGTTCACCACGGCGTCCAGGCCTGCGGCGACGGCGCGGAATTGCGTCTCGAACCTTTTGGCGTCGAGGACGTCCACATCTTTCTGGTCCCAGGCGATGGCGCGCGGGTAGAGCCGCGCCAGTTGAGTGCCCAGCATACCCTGGGCGCCGAGGATCAGAAGTCGTTTCGCCATCGGTAGCATCATGCCACACCGCGCGGCGGGTGGAGTTCGGGATTCTGGCGCGGCCCCGGCAGTTTGTTCAGAACAGAGTCTGTTCGAAGAACTCGCTCACCCGGCGCTCGTACTCCTGCCGCGCCACCTTGTGTCCGTCAGCGTGGCCCCCGGCGGGGATCTTCCAGAATTGCTTGGGGTTGCCGGCGGCCGCGAAGATCCGCTCGCTGTTCGGCGGCGGCACCACGGTGTCGCCCAGGCAGTGGATGATCAGCAGCGGCCGGGGACTGATGCGCGCCACTTCGTCGACGGGCCGGATGTGTCCGACGTTGATGCCGATGCGCCAGGAGGCGATGGCGGTGGTCAGCGGGCCGAAGGGGAAGGCCGGCAGGCCGATGAAGTGCTCGAAGCTCGAGTCGATGACGGCCGGCGCGTCGCTGAATCCGCTGTCGTCCACCACCGCGCGGATGCGCGTGTCGCGGGCCGCGGCGAGCAAGGTGGTCGAGCCGCCCAGGGAGACGCCGAGCGCTCCGATGCGGCCGGCATCCACATCGGAACGCTGGGCGACGTAGTCGATGACCGAGAGCAGGTCGAGGGGTTCCAGCGCGCCCAGCGTCACCGCGTCGCCGCCGCTGCGGCCGCGGTTGCGCATGTCATAGATAAGAACGGAGAAGCCGGCCTGGTGGAGGAACGCGGCATAGGGCAGCATAGGTGCCTGGTTGTCGCCATAGCCGTGGGAAAGTACGACGGTGGCGCGGCGCGCCCCGGCAAAGAAGGTCGCCGCGATGGGGACGCCGGTGCGGCTGTGGATGACGGCCTCCTGCGGGTGCAGGTCGGGGAAGTCGGCCAGACGCGAGGAGAAGACCTTGGCCGCCGGGTGGATGGCGCGCTCGGAGCCGATCCAGCCGACAACGCCCAGAACGGGCAGGAGCACGGCGGCGAGGGCGGCCGCGGCGATGCCCGCCCAGCGCAGTGTGCGGCGCGGCCGCGGCTGGACTGCCGCCAGCATGGCGGGGAGAGGCGCGCTTTCGTCGGGTCGCATACCTTGCATTGAACCAGAGTAGCTGCTGATCCGGGGCGTATACTACCGACATGCGACGCCTCCTCCCGCTGATACTGCTGATAGCGCTCCCACTGTGGCCCCAGGTCAGGAAGAGCATCTTCGTGATTACCGACGCCGAGGGCATCGCCGGCGTCTGCCGCCAGGATCTGACCGAGCCCAAGGACGCCGAGCTGCGGCAGTTGCTGACCGGAGAAGTGAACGCCGCGGTGCAGGGTTTCCTCGACGGCGGCGCCGACGAAGTGGTGGTGTGGGACGGCCATGACGGCAGCCAGACGCTGTCGGCGCTGACGATCCACCCGCGCGCCAGGCTGCTGATCGGCGGGCTGGGCGCGACCATGACCCTGGAACGGCACTACAGCGCCGTGGCCTTCGTAGGGCAGCACCCGCAGGCGAACGTGCGGGGCGGCATCATGGCCCACAGCTACAGCTCGCTGGGCATTCAGACGATGCGGGTCAACGGGAAGGCGATGGGCGAAATCGAGACCCGGGCGGCGCTGGCGGGCGCGTACGGCGTGCCGGTCATCTTCCTGTCGGGAGACACGGCGGCGGCAAATGAATTGCACGCCATCGTGCCGGAGGCGGAGACGGTGGCGGTGAAGGAAGGGCTGGGGCGCTACACCTGCCTCTCGCTGTCGGCCGAGACGGCGCGCGAAAGGACGCGCGAGCACGCCCGCCGCGCGGTGGCCAAGATCGGCGTCGTGAAGCCCTACCGGATTGACGGCCCGGTGACGGTGGAGATCGAGTACACGACGCGCAATTCGTTGCCGATCGACGCTGCGGCGCGGCCCGGCGCCGAGGTAGTGGACGACCGGACGATCCGCTATCACGGCAAGGACTTTCTGGAAGCCTGGACGCGCTACTCGCTCTATTAGAGTTGAACTTGAAGTAAGCGCCCTAGTAGCATGATTCGTATGAAGAAAGCCGCCGACTTTCCGAAGAGCGTGGACGAATATCTGGCAGGCGTTCTGGAGCCCGCCCGCACGACTTTGAGCAAGATTCGGGCGGCGATTCGCTCCGCGGTGCCGGCCGAGACCACGGAGGCGATCAGCTACGGGATGCCGACGTTCCGTTACAGAGGGGCGCTCGTGGGGTACGCCGCGTTTGCGAAGCATTGCAGCTTCTTCCCGATGAGCGTGGCCGTGATGCAGGCATTCAAGGACGAACTCAAGGACTACTCGACGGCCAAAGGGACCATCCGCTTCCCCATGGACAAGCCGCTGCCGGCCGCGCTGGTGAAGAAGATGGTGTTGGCGCGGATCGCGCAGAACGAACTCAAGAAACAGCGCTGAAAGCGCCGCCTCGAAACCAGGTGTTGAGTCGAACTTCGACCACCGAACATCCGTAGAGCGACAGGCTGCGTTCAGGCGCAGGTGCGGGCGCAGGGAGCGCCAGGCGCTCGAGGGCGTGCGGCGCGTAACTTGACTGTTCCGAATTGCTTTTCATCCGCTAAACTTGCAAAGGGAGATTGGATTCGATGGCGATTCCCGCGCGGGGCCTGGCAGCGCCCGGCAAGGCGGCCCGAAACTACCACGGTTTTGACCGCGGCACCCTGATTCAGGCCTTTCGCATCATGCAGATGGCGCGGCGGATCGACGACCGCGAAGTGATGCTGAAACGGCAGAGCCGGATCTGGTTCCAGATCTCGGGGGCGGGGCACGAGTGCGTCCAGACGGCGGCGGGGCTGCTGCTGCGACCGGGCGAGGACTGGTTCTTCACCTACTACCGCGACCGCGCGCTGGCGCTGGCGCTGGGGGTCTCCCCGGAACAGATGCTGCTGGCGAGCGTGGGCGCGGCGGCCGAGACGTTTTCCGGGGGACGGCAAATGCCGTCGCACTGGTCCGACCCGGCGCTGCACCTCTACACCGGCTCTTCCCCGACGGGCACGCAGTTCGTGCAAGCCATGGGCGCGGCGGACGCGCGGCGGCTGGTGAATCCGGGGGGGCAGGAGCTGACGCTGTGCACCACCGGCGAGGGCGCCACCAGCGAGGGCGAATTCTGGGAGTCGCTGAACGCGGCCTGCCTGGGACGGATGCCGCTGCTGTACCTGGTGGAGGACAACGGCTGGGCCATTTCCGTGCCCGTCGAGCAGCAGACGGCGGGCGGCAGCATTTCACGGCTGGTGAGCGGATTCCCGAACCTGCTGGCGGTGGAATGCGACGGGAAGGACTTCATGGATTCGGCCGGGGCGCTGCGGCAGGCCATCGAGTGGGTGCGTTCCGGACACGGCCCGGCGCTGGTGCACGCGCACGTCATCCGGCCCTACTCGCATTCGCTGTCGGACGACGAGCGGCTCTACAAAACGGCCGCCGAGCGCGCAGCCGAAGCCGCCACGGACCCGATCGTAACCTATCCACGCTGGCTGATCAGCGAGGGCCTGCTGGACGAGCACGAGTACAAGCGCATGTGCCACGAGGTGGACGCCGAGATCCAGGAGATCGCCGCGCGGGTGCTGCACGCCGAGCCGCCGGCGCGGACGAGCACGCTGGAGTTCCTCTATTCGCCCGATATCGACCCCTGCTCGGCGCGGTTCGAATCCGAGCCCGACTTCGCGGGCGAGCCGCGCACGATGGTCGATGCGATCAACCTCACGCTGAACGAGGAGATGGCGCGCAACGAGCGCATCGTCGTCTTCGGCGAAGATGTCGCCGACTGCAGCCGGCTCGAGAATCTGAAGGAAGTGAAGGGCAAGGGCGGCGTCTTCAAGGCGACGCTGGGGCTGCAGGCGCGTTACGGCAACGAGCGCTGCTTCAACACGCCGATCGCCGAGGCGAGCATCATCGGGCGGGCCATCGGCATGGCAGCGCGAGGCCTGATGCCCGTCCCGGAGATCCAGTTCTTCGACTACATCTGGCCGGCGATGATGCAGATTCGCGACGAGCTGGCCACGATCCGCTGGCGCTCGGCCAACGGCTGGAAAGCGCCGATGGTGATCCGCGTGCCGATCGGCGGCTACCTGAACGGCGGGGCGATTTATCACAGCCAGTGCGGCGAGGTCGCATTCACTCACATTCCGGGCCTGCGAGTGGTGTTCCCGTCGAACGCCCTGGATGCCTGCGGGCTGCTGCGGACGGCGCTGCGCTCGGACGACCCGGTGCTGTTCCTGGAGCACAAGCGGCTGTACCGCGAGCCCTACAACCGTTCGCCGCACCCGGGTCCGAACTACACGATTCCCTTAGGCAAGGCGCGTGTCGTCAAACCGGGGCACAACCTGACGATCATCACCTACGGCGCCACGGTGCAGAAATCGCTGCAGGCGGCGACGCAGATCGAGAGCCGGCGGCCAGAGGTCTCGATCGAGCTGCTCGATCTGCGCTGCCTCGCTCCGTACGACTGGGACTCCATCGCCGCGTCGGTGAAGAAGACCTCGCGCGTGTTGATCGTCCACGAGGACACGCTGAGCTTCGGCTACGGCGCCGAGATCGCGGCGCGGATCTCCGACGAGCTATTCGAGCACCTCGACGCGCCCGTGCGGCGCGTGGCCGCCGCCGACACCTGGGTGGGCTATCACCCCGACCTGGAAAGCGCGGTGCTGCCGCAGACGGACGACATCGTGCGCGAGGCCGAAGCGCTGCTGGGGTGGTAAGGCTGGCGCCGCTCGTTTCAGAGTCGCGACTGTGAAGGAGGCGGTAATCTGTTGCAAAATATGAAAGTCATTGATTCTTAAAGTGGACAATGTGGACTAAATGGACTGATGTGACCGTATCGCGTGACACCATCATGAGATGCCTCGCTGCGTTCGCAGCGCGGTAGACCCAGGAATCATCCTCGAAAAATAAGCCGGGTGCGTCCGAAACACCCGGCCCCAAGAGGAGAATCCCGCCGCTGCGATACGTCGCCGCAGCGGCGGTTCTGGTGTTGACTAGGCACACAGAAGTCGGTAGTGGGTCATTTGTCAGCCGGGCGCGGCCACTGTCCGAGAATGCGGACGGGGGCGAGATGTCCGTGCGGCTGAGGGTAAGGAGTTTCCCCGATGAGATGCCCGTATCGATTGAAGTCGGGCTTCTCTAGGGTTTCGCTCCAGCAGTGAGGTCTCGTAAAGCTGTTCCGATGTGCTGCATCATGCCCCAGACGTCGGCATCGCTGAAACGGACCGTGTCACCTTCCCTGAACTGAGTGAGAACCTCTAACTTTGCTGCGGTCTCCCTCTGAACAACGGCAACACAGTGGACAATATCATTTCGAAGCCGCCGAAGATCGCCCATGATCGGCACCTTCAGATCATCCGCTTTGATCCCGAGAGCGTCCGCAATACTCGCCCGATACCGCGACTCCCAAAAGGCGTAAATCAAGATTATATGAAGCTGTCCTGCTCTGACATGATTGGAGCCGCCGGGAGCGTTCCTGCGTTTGAACTCTGCTATCGGCACACTGTGTTGAACGTAGCTTGTGGGTTCATTTGGATCGCCTTTGCCAAAATGAAGCGTGTGACTATCAGGATCAGGATCGGAGGCATAGACTGGGGAACTCTGCTGCATTACGGTGAAGCGTTCGCTCAGGACGCCAAAACCGAGGGTGGAATCTATGTAGTGGCCGTATAGGGCATTAACCTCAGCAGAGAACTGGTTTATTTCGTTCTCAAGCGCACCCATAAACGACCAATTTACCATTTACGACCCAGAAGTCGAGAAATTGTTTGGGACGCCGAGGAGGCACCGCAGCGGCCCAGTAGCGACGGGAAACCGGACCGGGGGACCGGGGACAGTACACTCAATCGCTGATTCCGTGAGACGGAGCCCGAGCCGATCCAAACATTTCGCTCCGTCCCTGTTTCCGAACCAGCCCCGCCCAATCCGCCCCTCCGCCGCACCCCGGTGACGCGCGATCGGAAAATATATCTCGCGTCTTATCAATGCGTTCCGGAAGAACCCCCACCCCGCCGCTTGCCCGGCTGTGCTCTGCTGTCTGCGGGTAGAGCAAGCGCTGGCCAGCATCTCAGCCCAACTCGCAGGCGGCGAAAGGCCTCGA
>JBEKHU010000061.1:0-9537 GCA_050012115.1 Bryobacteraceae bacterium
GTTGAGGGGCATGGCACCGGGCTCGAGCAGGACGTAGTGCAGCGGGCGCATGTAGCCGGCCAGCGAGCGGGCGTGGCGGCGCAGGTCGGCTACGGTCAGCTCGGCGCCGGGGCGCGTTTCGACGAAGGCGACGATGGCCTCGCTCCAGATGGCGTGCTCGTGGCCGACCACGCCCACGGATGCCACCCGGTCGGCCAAAGCACTGAAGTGGTTTTCCACATCCCCGGGGAAGACCTGGTAGCCGGCGGTCTTGATGACCCACCTGGCGCGGCCGGCGAGGCGCAGGCCGCGCTCGTCCACACGCCCCATGTCGCCCGTGTAGAGCCAGCCGTCGGCGGAAAGCGCCTGCACGGTCGAAGCCGGATCGTTCACATAGCCCAGAAACGTCTGCGGGCCGCGGAAGCAGACATGGCCGATCTCGTCCGCGCCGAGTTCCTCGCCGGCACGGCCGCCGGCCTGGATTGGGCCGCGGATCGTCAACGGGTAGGAGGGCGCGGCGAAGCCCAGCGTACCTTCCAATTCGGCGGGGTCGGTGGTCAACGGCGTAAACGTGCAGAAGCCGCTGGCTTCGGTCAGGCCCAAGCCGGTAGCGAGGCGCGGCGCCATGGTGCGCATCTTGTCGAGAAACGGCCGCGGCACGCCCTGGCCTCCGTACACCACGCCCCACAAGCTGGAGAGATCGTAATCGCCGTACGAACTGAGGCGCCACTCCATCTGAAACATCGCCGGGATTTGCCCAACCAGCGTCACCTTGTGCTCCTGGATGGCCTTCAACGAGAGCGCGGCATCGAAGATTTCCAATGCGATGGCCGTGCCGCCGGAGAACATGCACGTCATCAGGATCTCGGCCTGGCCGCCGACGTGCGAGGCGGTCAGGTTCAGCAGCACGCGCTGGGCGGGGCCGAACTGAAACGCCGCGCCCAGGCTGCAGTTCTGGGAAACGATGCAGCGGTGCGAGAGCAGAGCCGGCTTGGGCGAGCCGGTCGAACCGGTGGTGAAGATCACCTGCGCGCCGTTGTCCTCGGTGATTTCGACGGGCGGCAGGAACGAGGCCGGCGTCTCGAAGAGCCTCGCGGCCGGCACGGCGCCGTCGAGGCATTCGGGTGGCGGCGAGAATTGGAGCAGAAATTCGACCGCGGGACAGTGGGCCTTCACGGCGGCGGCGAGTTCGCGGAAGTCGGCCAGCGGCGTCTTGCCAAGGAAGGCGTAGCCGCGTGCGCCGATGGAGCGAACCTCGCGCAGCACCTCGGCCGGGCCGAGCCGCAAGTCGAGCGGGGCGTGGATGACGCCGGCGCGGAAGCAGGCGTACTCCAGGATGATGTGCTCGCTGAGGAACGGCAGGGATGAGGCGAGGAAGTCGCCTTTACGAAAACCCATGCGGCGCAAATTCTGAGAGGCGGCGAAGCTCCAGTCGCGCAGTTGGAGCCAGGTCAGGCTGGTGCCGCGGGTGGCGTTGATGACCGCCAGGCCATCGGGATTGCGTTCCGCCCAGTAATCGAGCGCCTCGTGGACCAGGCGCCTTCCGGCAGTCTCACGCAGCAGGTCCGCGGCGGTGATGAGCGGAATCGGCGGGCGCATTACGGTCATTGTACCCGCTGCCTTGCAAAGCGACGGTTCCCGGTCCGTGGGGCGCTCCCCAAAGAGGCGAATGCCCGTTCTCTTGAGCACTCGACAGCCCCCTTCCCATCGTTGAAAGGCAGGCTTACAATTGTTCTGCCAACAGAGGTAAGGGTATGAAATTACCTGTGCTCGTTTGCTCAGTTGTTTTCTGCGCCTGGCCTTGTTTTGCTCGACTGGGCGATCTCGAAACTTCGTACGAAAGCCTGAAGAACGCCGTTGCCGCCAACGACGCCGCGCAGGTCAAGAAACTGGCCGTGGAGACTTCCGCGCAGGCTCGCCAGGCGGCGCAGGAACCGGCTCCCGCGGACGCGGATGGGAAAGAGACCTGGGAGGTTCGGGTAGCGCGCGCCAAAGTCATCGACGTCTACACGGAGTACGCTCTGTACGCCATGGCGATTCAGGGCGCACCGGAAGTCACGGTCGACCTGATCGCGACTCTCGAACAGCAAAACCCCAAGAGCAAGTACCTGGAGGAGGTCTACCCGGCCTACTTCGTCGCGTTGACGAAGACCGGCGCCTCCGCCAAGATCCCCGCCATCGCGGAGAAGGCGCTGGCGAACCTGCCCAACAACCCTGATCTGCTCGTTTATCTGTCCGACACCGCATGGTCGCAGAAACGCTTCGACCGCGCGGCCTCTTACTCCGCGCGGCTCATCGCGGCGCTCGGGCGAGCGCAGAAACCCGAAAGCCTCTCGGCGGCCGATTGGGAGAAGAAAAAGAAGGGGATGCTCGGGAGGGGCTACTGGTTCGCGGGGCTTGCGGCCGCCGCCAAAAACGATTACTTCAACGCCGACCGCAATCTGCGCGCCGCGCTGCCACTGATCGCGGGCAACGACGAGATGCTGGTCGCCGCGCTGTTCAACCTGGGATTGGCGGACTATCAACTCGGGCGGCAGGGAATGAATCGTCAACAGCTGCTGGATGCCGCGAATTTCAGCGAGCAAGCGGCCAAGATGAAGAGTCCGTACGCGCAACAGGCCTGGACGAACGCGCACCTGATCCGCCAGGAAATCGAGCAGATGACCCGGCGGCGCTGAGCCTTTACCGGCGCGCGATGGCGGTTGTGGCGCTCCAACCCGTCGCGCGGCGCACGTCGACGCGCACCTCCAAAGCGTCCTTTGCGCTCAGCATGAAGGTGTGCGCGATGGCCGAGCCCGGGACGAGGTCGGGCAGCGGGAGGCGCTGGCGTTCGACCGGGATGTTGCCCTGGCCGTAGACGACCGCCTCCAGTGTGTAGCCGCGCAGGGTGTAGCCGGGGACCGAAGCGCGAGTCCGCCCGGCGACCTTCAGTTCGTTACCCGTAAGCGTGGCGGTGAGTGTTTCCACGGGGCTCGATTCCTCGCGCAGCACCTCGTAGGAGGGCTTGTGGCGGCCATAGACATCGACGACACCGTGTACGCGCTGCTTCAGCGCGCCCTTGCCACGGTCGCCAATGTGCGTGCGGTAGTCGTTGTAGCAGAAGAAAATCAATCCGGCGACGCGGCCGTGCCGGCGTAAGACCGCATTCTGATCAAGCAGCGTCCTGATGCGCGGCTCGTCGCCTTCGGGCCGCTCGGGCGTGCAGGCGCAGTAGCCGTATTCGCTGATGACCAAGGGTTTGCCGGGGAATGCGGCGAGGATCTCGACGAGGTTGTTCTCCATGTCCGCGGGAGAGCCCTTGGACCAACTGCCGTAATACTGGTTCCACGAAACGTAGTCCATGAAGGCGCTGACGTCCCTGGCGGGCGTCTTCTCAAGGCTGTTCGAGGCGTAGGTGCAGGGGCGCGACGGGTCGAGTTTCCTGGCCTCCGCGAGCATGTTTCGGGCGAACTGCGCGGCGGGCGGGTTCTGCCCGTCGATCTCGTTGCACAGGCCCCAGGCGACGACGCTGGGATGGTCGCGGTTCTGCGCGATCATCTCGCGCAGTTGATCGAGGCCGTTCTGCTGCAGGGTCTTCTCGAGTTCCGGCGTCATATTCTGGAATGTGCCGCCGCCCCAGGTCGGCACTTCGAGTTGCACCAAAATGCCGTGGCGGTCGCACCAGTCGAGCAGACGGCGATCCTGCTGCCAGTGGACGCGCGTGAAGACGCAGTTCAGGTTCTTCATGTCGGCGTGGTCGTGCTCGATCCAATCGACCGGCTCGGCCATGCCGTAGTCGGGATTGCTGCCGGCCATGCGCTCGACGCCCATCAGGCGGACGGGTTCGCCATTGAGTTGGAAGCCGCCGTCCTGGACTTCGAATTTGCGGACGCCGAAGGTGCGCGAAACCCGATGCAGGGCCGACCCATTCGCCGACACTAACGTCGCCTCCAGCGAATACAGGTGCGGGTGATCGAAATGCCAGTAGCGGGCGTTTTCCCAGAAGCCGCGGAAGCTCGCGCCCTTGAGCGATCCTAAGGTCTCGTCCGCCCGCAGGGTGATGATGAGCTGCACGGTCAGGCCCGTCTCCTGTTCGACGATCCGCAGTTCGACGACCGCCTCTTGTCCCTGGCTCGTGAAACTCGCATTGACGCTGAACTGCGCCACGCCACCTTTGTCCGGCCAGGCGTCGATGTGAACGCGGTCCAAGTGCGCCTTGGGCAGGACCAACAGGCGGACCGGACGGTAGATGCCGCCGTCGTGCGCCCAGTCGCTGGAGTGCGAGCGCGGCAGCATCGCGTCCGTGAATGAGTTGTCGACGCGGACCTCCAGCAGGTTGTCCGCTCCCGGCTTCAGCGCGCCGCTCAGTTCGTCGGTCCGAAAAGCCGTGTAGCCCTTGCCGCGATGCTCGCCGACGGCGCTGCCATTGAGTTTGACCTCGGCGGTGTGGAAGACCGATTCGAATTCAATGCAGACTTCCGCGTTGGCGGACTCGGGCGGTGCGTGGAACGTGCGGCGATAGTGCGCCACGCCGTAGTAGCCCTCCAGACCGTCCATCACCTGCCAGGTGTGCGGCACGGTCACGGTGCGCCACGCCGTGTCACCGTCCGTGCGGAATTCCCACTCGCCGTCGAGAGAGACGTCGAGGCCGTCGATGGGCGGAGCGGCGGCAGCCGGGGCCGCCGCGCCCGCCGTGGCGGGAATGGCCGGGCCGAGCACCGCCGTGCCGGCAAGAATCTGCGTGCCAAGGAACCGTCTGCGCGTTTCGCTCATGCCTCAGAACATATCAATTCCAGGTTCTGGTGTCCGAATACGCACGCTCCATGACGAGCAACGACGCGCAAGAGGCCCCCGCATCGATGCTGCTTTTGCTCTTCGGGATTCTGGCCGCAAGGCGGGAGATTCGCGCAGAAACGATATCCACACAATGTCCACAGGATTTTCCATGGCTATGCGCGTGTGGAATCAGCGGATAGCGATTCCTGTGAAGATGGCTTGCCAGCGGCGGCGCGAAGGCTTAAGTTAAGGAACAACCTCACCCATGGCCCCCACGCCCCAGAAGGACGCCGCGTTCGAGCGCGGGCTGCCGTCGAATGTCTACGCCGAGCGCATGGTTTTGGGCTCCGTGCTGATGAACGACGACAAGTTCGTCAATGCCGCCGCCGCGCTGCAGCCCGATGACTTCAGCCTGGACAAACACCGGCGCATCTTCCGGCGGATGCTGGAACTCCACAACCGGCAGGAGAAGATCGACCACGTCACGGTGGCCAACGAGTTGATGCGCTATGGCGAACTGGAATCGGTGGACGGGGTGAGTTACCTGGTCTCGCTCGATGAGGGGCTGCCCGAGCTGTTCAACCTCGATAGCTACATCCAGATCGTGAAGGACAAGGCGACGCTGCGCCAGATGATTTTCGCTTCGCAGGAAATCATGCAGCGCTGCTTCGTGGGCGAGGAAGACCCGAAGAAGATCCTGGAGGTGGCGGAAGATTCATTTCTGCGTCTGGGCGAGGCGCACAGCAATGACGAGCTGATCAGTGCCCGGGACGTCATCGACGCGACCCCGGGCGGCTTGGACGCGATGCTGGATCCGATGTCACGGGTGCGCGGCACCGGGACGGGTTTTTACCGCTACGACACGATGACCGGCGGCCTGCATGCCGGAGAATTGATCATCCTCGCCGCCCGTCCGGCCATGGGCAAGACCGCGCTGGCATTGAACATGGCGCTGTACATCGCGACCAGACAGCGCGACCGCAAGGCCGTGGCCGTGTTCTCGCTTGAAATGTCCAACGATGCGCTGATGACGCGGCTGATCTGCTCGCAGGCCAACGTCGATCAGCAGAGGTTCCGCGGCGGAGCTCTGAACGAGGACGAACTGAGCCGGCTCAAACAGGCGGCCGCCGACATCTACGACGCGCCGCTGTACATCGACGACAGCTCGAATACATCGCTGCTGGATATCAGGGCCAAGGTGAAGAAACTGGCGCAGCAGGTCAAGCGCGAGCACGGCGTGCCACTGGGACTGGTGATCGTGGACTATCTGCAGTTGATGTCCGCGCCGGACATGGGCCGGAACTCCAACCGCGTGCAGGAGGTCAGCGCGCTGAGCCGTGGTCTGAAGCTGATGTCGAAGGATCTGAGTGTGCCGTTCCTGGTGCTGTCGCAGCTCAGCCGCGCGCCGGATCAGCGCCAGGGCGATCACCGGCCGCTGCTCAGCGACCTGCGGGAATCGGGCTCGATCGAGCAGGACGCCGACATCGTGAATTTCATCTTCCGCCCCGAGGAGTACAACAAGGAAAAGCGCGAGGACCTGCGCGGGCAGGCGGAACTGATCATCGCCAAACAGCGCAATGGGCCGACGGGCAAAGTGCCGCTGGTCTTCATCCACGCGTTCACGAAGTTCGTGAACCCGGCGGAAGGCGACGAGGCCCCGCCCGAGTAGCGCTTCGGTACGCGAGCCCATCTCGCGGCAGAGCTCCGGTGGCCGTTTCTCCGAACCCGCTATCCTCGTATCATGGGTTGTTTTTTGGCCCGAGGGGCACTGGAATACAGTGCCGTTGCGGGCTCTGTGATCGGGCGGCGGCCGCCGGCGGGAACACATCGCCCGGTCGACTGAACTCGACTGCCACGACCCGATATGGAAAACGCAGAACTGGAACAGATTGTAGCGGCGATCGCGGAGGGGCTTCTGGCCCAGAAGGGCGCGCCGGCGGAGGCCGCGCACCCGTCCCAGCCGGGCGGCTCACCTGAAGCGCCGCCCTTCGACGCCTCGATTGCCGCACTCATCGATCACACGATCCTGCGCCCGGACGCGACGGCGGACGAGATCAGACAGGTGTGCGCCGAGGCGCGGCAGTATGGCTTCGCCAGCGTGTGCGTGAATCCCGCGCGGGTCGCGCTCGCCGCGGCTGAACTGCGTGGCTGCGGAGTAAAGGTGTGCTCGGTGGCCGGGTTCCCGCTCGGGGCCGCGCCGACTGAAGCGAAGATGCTCGAGGCCGAACTTGCCATGCGCGCGGGCGCGCAGGAAATCGACATGGTCATCCACATCGGTGCGCTGAAGGAGCGGGATTACCGGGCAGTGAAGAACGACGTGCAGAGCGTCGCCCGGCTCTGTCACGCCGGCGTCGCGCGGCTGAAGGTGATCATCGAAGCCTGTCTGCTGGACGATGCCGAAAAAGTGGCGGCCTGCGCCCTGGCCAAGCTGGCGGGCGCGGATTTCGTCAAGACCTCCACCGGCTTCGCGAAGGCCGGCGCAACCGCCGCCGACGTCGCCCTGATGCGGCGGGTCGTCGGACCGGAGATGGGCGTGAAGGCCGCCGGCGGCATCCGGACGCTCGAGGATCTGCGCGCGATGGTGGAAGCCGGGGCTACGCGTATCGGGGCCAGCGCGAGCGTCAAAATCATGGAGGCAGCCTCGCGTTAACTTTTATGGCCACGAAGACCAAGAGTCGCGTCCGGTTTCAGGAGCGCGCCGAATTGCTCGACTTCCTGCTCGAAGTGTCGGCGATTACCTCCGAGACGCTCGACCTGGACCGGCTGCTCGAGAACGTGGCGGACATCGTGCGGCGCGTGATCCCGCATGAGCTGTTCGCCATCCTGCTATACAACGAGCGGCGCAAGGTGCTCAGGATCCGTCACGCCGTCGGCCATCGCGAGGAGGTAGTCCAGAATCTGTTCATCACTCTCGGGGAGGGCGTGACGGGAGTTGCCGCCCGCGAGCGCCGCCCGGTTGTGGTGGGCGATGTGCGCGAGGAGCGTAATTATTTGAACGCAATGGACGCAGTGCGCAGCGAGATGGCGGTGCCGATGGTGGCCCGGCATAAGCTGGTCGGCGTTATCGATCTGCAAAGCACGACCACGGGGGCGTTCTCCGCGCAGGACCGCGCGCTGCTGCAGCTCATCGCCGGGCGTGTCGGAGTGACGATCGACAATGCGCGGTTGTACCGGCGCGTCGACCGGCAAAACCGCACACAGCGCACGCTCGCTCTGCTGGCCCAGGAGTTCAGCTCCATCCTGCGCCTCGACACTTTGCTCGACGAGATTGCCAAGGCGATGCACACGCTGATCAACTACGACGCGTTCGTCATCCTGCAGGTGGACGAGCCGGTCCGGCAGCTACGCAGCCTCTTCAGCCTGCGCTACGACCAGCGCGTGCAACTCGACAGCCTGCCCATGGACAAGGGCATCACCGGGGCCGCGGCGCGCTCGGGCCAGCCGGTGCTGTCGCGCGATACCCTGAGCGATCCGCGCTACGTCGAGTCGCACCCGGGAATTCGCAGCGAGGTCGCGGTTCCGCTGATTGTGAAGGACCGCGTCATCGGCGTGATGGATCTCGAAAGCCAGCACGTCGGCGCGTTCACGGAAGACCACGTCCGCACGCTGAAACTGATCGCTCCGCAGATCGCCATCGCCATCGAAAACGCCCGCCTATACGAGGAGCTGGAACGGCGCGAAAAGGCGATGCAACAGGATCTCGAGGCCGCCCGGCAGTTGCAGAACGTGTTGTTGCCCCCGCCTCCGATGATCGCCGGCATCGACACAGGCATCGGCTACAAGCCGGCGCGCACGGTGAGCGGGGACGTCTACGATTTCTTCGACTACGATGGCGAGTCCTCCATGGTGGTCTTCGGCGACTCCAGCGGCAAGGGCGCCGCGGCGGCGCTCTACGGAGCGCTGTTCAACGGGCTGGTGCGCAGCATCGCTCCGCGCCGGCGCAGCCCGGCCCTGTTGCTGGCGGAGTTGAACGAGGCGCTCATGGAGCGGCAGGTGGAAGCCCGCTATGTGACCCTGCTGGCCATGTTCTGGCAATCGCGCGAACGGCGCTTCACTATCGCCAACGCCGGCTCGACGACACCCTTGATCTGCCGTGGCGGCGCGCTCCTCAACCTGCAGGCCACGGGCCTTCCGGTCGGTCTGCTGGAGCGCGCGGAGTACGATGAGATCGTGTTCCCCGCCGAGCCGGGCGACGTGATCCTGCTGTACTCGGACGGCGTTTCGGACCAGCCCAATGCTGACGGTGCAACTTACGCGGACCGCCGAATGGCGCAGTTCTTCACCTCGGCCGCCGCGCGTCCCGCGGGTGAAATCGCCAGCGCCATTCTCACCGATATCTCCGAATTCCGCGGCGAAGCGCCAATGCACGACGACCAGACCGTGATTGTTCTGAAAGTCAACTGAGTTCTCCGATCATGCCCGACGCATTTCATTACAGGGAAAACGTCCTCTATTGCGAGGACGTCGAACTCTCGCGGCTGGCCGCCCAGGCCGGCACGCCGTGCTATGTCTACTCCGCCGCCGCGTTGCGCGCCAACTTCCTGGGCTACGAACGCGCGCTGGAGGGCGTGCCGCACCGCGTCTGCTACGCGGTGAAGGCCAACAGCAATCTCGCCGTGCTGCGCCTGCTCGCCAGTCTCGGCGCGGGATTCGACATCGTTTCGGGCGGCGAACTGTTCCGCGTTCTGAAAGCCGGCGGCGACGCTTCGGCCGTTGTCTTCGCCGGCGTGGGCAAGACGCGCGAGGAGATCGACTACGCGCTCGAGAGCGGCATTCACAGCTTCAATTGCGAGTCCGAGGCCG
>JBEKHU010000062.1:0-9321 GCA_050012115.1 Bryobacteraceae bacterium
TCGAATGCGTCTGCCCGCCGCAGATCTACATCAACGTCCACGGCCGTGTGGCCGGACGCTGCAGCTCGTCCGCGCGTCGGGCCACTACGTCCGAATCGCGATACTCGTCCACCAGCTTCACGCCGTCGGCTCCTCGCCCGCCGACTCCGGAGATGCCTCCGCCGCCTCTCCCAGCCGCCGCAGCTCTTCCAGCGTTGCCAGAGCTTCCTCCTGATCGACGACCGTCAGCGCGAAGCCCGCGTGCACCAGCACGTAATCGCCCGGTTGCGCCTCCGGCGTGAACGCAAACGAGACCTCCCGCCGCACGCCGGAGAAATCCACCTGGCCGCGGAGGAACGCCGCATCGTCGCCCTCGATCTCAACTACCTTGCCCGGCACCGCGAGACACATGCGTCAATGTCCTTCCCCGAACCCGCTCGCCCTCGTCTGCCGCGACCGCGCGATCTGCATCTCCAGCCACTCGATCCACGCCCCCAGGCCGTCGCCCGTGCGGCATGAGACCGGGAAAATCGCGGCTTCCGGACTCACCGCGCCGACGCTCTCGATCAACTCCTCCAGCCGCACATCGGTGTACGGCAGCAGGTCGATCTTGTTCAACACCACCGCGTGCGAGTTGTGAAACATCTTCGGGTACTTGCGTGGCTTGTCGGCCCCCTCGGCCACGCTGAACAGCGTCACCCGCCACTGCTCCCCCAGGTCGTAGGCCGCCGGGCAGACCAGGTTGCCGATGTTCTCGATGAACAGCAGCTCCGGCGCCTGCGCAAACGCCGCGTCGTAGGCTTCCCGCACCATCCGCGCGTCCAGGTGGCAGGTGTTCGTGTTGATTTGGTGCGCCACGGCGCCGGTCCTGCGCACGCGCGCGGCGTCCAGATCGGTCTGCAGGTCGCCCTCGATCACCCCGCAGCGAAAGCGTAGCTGCAGCGTCGGCAGCGTCTTCTCGAGCAGCGTCGTCTTGCCGGCCCCCGGCGCCGACATCAGGTTCACCGCCACCACGCCCCGCGCCGCGAACAGCGCGCGGTTCTCCAGCGCCAGTTCGTCGTTCTTCTTCAACACCGGCGTGGCGACTTGTATGCGCTGCATCTTCCGGTCTCCCATTATGCCCGTTGCGCCGGCTCACCGGGCAACGCGCCTTGATCCGCACTCTCCTGCACTTCGATCCACGCGATCTCCATCTGCTCGCCCGAAACGATCCGCATCGGCGACCCGCACCCCGGGCACCACAGGATCAATTCGCCTTCCGGCCGCGTGGTCGATCCGCATTGCGGGCACAGCGCTTCCACCGCCACGCTCTCCACCACCAGCGCCGCGTCCGCCACGCCCGCCTCGGCCTTCAGCGCATCGAACGCAAAACAAAGCGCTTCCGCCACGACGCCCGACATCTCGCCCAACCGCACGCCGACCCTGGCCAGCGGTCCGCCGGCTCGCGCGGCTTCGTTTTTGGCCGTTTCGAGGATACTCCAGGCGATTCCGGTTTCGTGCACCTCAAAATCCCTCTGTCTCAATCCGGATGCGCCGGACCGTTATACACGACAGGTGAGTGCAATTTCAATACCGCTGGAAACCCAGCCCCTTTTCAACGAGTTGCACGCCAAACGGCCCCGCCTTGGGGCAAATCGCTCAGTTTCCAATCCGTGTTGCTCCCGGACCGGCGCCTCCAGGTCGGGCAGCGGTGTCAAAACGCGCACCGCCGCGCGGCCGCTCACCCCTGCCGGGACCGGACGCGCCCGCGCCGCTGAGCCTCGCGCCGCAGCCGGGAAAAGCAGAATGCTATTGTCGTACTAGAGACAACGCCTTCCTCAATGGCCCAATCCTACCGTACGCGTTTCGCCGGCTCGCCGCTGATGTTCGGGATGACGCCCGCCGTAAAGTGGCTGCTCATCATCAACACCGCAATCTTCGCCTTGTGCTTTCTGGCGCGCGCGGCCGGTGAACAACTGATTGACCTGTTCGGCCTGACGCCGTCTGTCGTGGTGCACTCTTTCTTCGTCTGGCAGTTGTTTACCTACCTGTTCCTGCACAGCACGTCCGGGTTCATGCACATCCTGATGAACATGCTGACGCTGTGGATGTTCGGCGTGCCGCTGGAGGGCGTCTGGGGCAGCCGGCGCTTCCTGCGCTACTACTTCTTCTGCGGCGTTGGCGCGGGCCTGACCGTCGTCTTGCTCAACTACCTCCTGCTGTTCCTCTTCCGCGCCGGCAATCCGGACGCCGTCACCATCGGCGCTTCGGGCGCGATTTACGGCCTGCTGCTGGCCTTCGGACTGATCTTCCCCGATGCCCGCATCCTGTTCTTCTTCCTTTTTCCGATCACTGCGCGTGTTTACGTGTGGATCATGGTCGCGATCGTTTTCCTGAGCACGCTGGGGGACACGGGCGGGCGCGTCAGCCACTTCGCGCACCTCGGCGGGATGGCCTGCGGCTATCTCTTTCTCCGGCTGGGACTGGACCGGGTGCGGCTGCCCGAGTTGCATCCGCTGGAGTCGATCGGAAGCCAGTACCGCGAGTGGAAGCTGCAGCGGGCCAAGCGCAAATTCCAGGTCTACCTCCGGAAGCACGGCCAGCCGCCGCGGGACGATCGCTGGGTGAACTGACGCGCGGAGTGTGTTGAAACGGGATGGCCGGGCAACCTCTCGGGCCAGTCCGTCGTCATTGTAGAGAGGGTTTTGGGTCAGGATCCGGGCTGCGGATCGAAGCGGAGGCGAATTGCGATGCTGATGACGAATCTTCCGGCCCGCCCCGGGGCGCACGGCGCCCGGCGGCGGCTCATTCGGTTGGCGCTGGCCGCGCTCCTGCTGCCGGCTGGCCCGCTGCTGGCGCAGGAAGGCCCGACCCGCGATACGGGCGACACCGTAGCCAAGCCCAAAAAGAAAGACACAACCGAGCCGGAGCCCACGGATCGGACCAAGATCCCTTCGAAACTCTCCAAGAAGGGTGACGCGCAGGCGCCCGGCCCCGGCTCGCCGACCTTCCGCGCCGATATCACCACCGTCAACGTGGATGTGGGCGTCCTGGACAACCGCGGCCGCTTCATCCCCGGCATTCCGCCGGGCAATTTCCGCATCATGGAGGACGGCGTCCCGCAGAAGATCACCAACGCGGCGACCGGCGAAGTCCCGATCACCATCTGCATGGTGATCGAGTTCTCGGGGCGCTTCCAGCGCTACTGGTCGATGGGCTGGATGCAGACACTGCAGGCCGTCTATGGCTTCCTCCAATTCCTGAAACCCGAGGACCAGGTGGCCGTGGTCGCTTTTGATTTGCGAACGACCATCCTCTCCGATTTCAGCAACAACCGGCAGGACACCCAGGAAGCCCTGGCGCGGCTGCGCATCCCCGGTTTCAGCGAATCCAATATGTTCGACGCGCTTACCGAGGTCGCCGACCGCATGAGCGCGATCGAAGGCCGCAAGGCGGTCTTCTACGTCGGCAGCGGTATGGACACATTTTCGCGGATCACCCTGGACGAGTGCCGCCGCAAGCTCCAGACCGCCGGAGTGCCGGTTTACTCGTTGGGCACGATGCAGATTCAGCGGATGTACGCCACCGGGATGGCGGAGCTCGACTATCTGCAGGCCGAGAATGAGTTGAAAACATTTGGCAAGGAAACCGGCGGCCAGGCCTGGTTTCCGCGCTTCCCGGGCGAACTTCCGGGCATCTTCCAATCGCTCAACCAGGCGTTGCGCAACACCTATATGCTGAGCTACTCGCCGACCAACACGGCGCGCGACGGCAAGTTCCGCAAGATCAAAGTGGATCTGGTGAGCCCCACCGGCGAAGCGCTGCGCATCACCGACGAAAAGGGCAAGCCGATGAAGTACGCGGTGATCGCCAAAACGGGCTACACCGCTCCGCGCGAAGTCGAATAGCGGCCCGTCCCGCGCCGTTCCCGGCGTGCGCCTGCCGTGCTGCTCGCGCCTGTCCCGAAGCCCGGCGGCAATGCGCGAACATAGCTCTCCAGCAATCCGCAAGATGTTCCCGTAAGTTGCGCGCCGGCGCTCATCGGCCGCTCCAGACCTTGTAGATTAGCGTTTCAATACTACGTCGCGTTTTGCCTGGAAAATCGGGGACTGACGTATCGAGGCGCGCAAGAATCTTTCGATCGACACCCTGCCTCCTCTGCGTTGCGTGGACGCGCGCTTCCTCCCGGTGAGACATGCGTGTTAGCGTCTCAATACTACGCCGCGTTTCGCCTGCGCACCCTCAACGCGAATGCAGTTCAATCCCCGCCGCCGCGATACACCGCGGGCGGGCTGATGTCAAGAAATCGATTTCGCCGCGTATGAACACGATACGAGTTCGTTGACATTCCAGTTTCGGCTCTGTTACGTTCAGGCCTGTTCTTACCATGCCAAGTCGGGCAAAGTTCATTCATCAACCCCACACCAGGGTGCTGTTAGTAGACGGCCATCGCGCCGGGCTGAGAGCGCGCTGTATGGTCCTCGAAGAGGAGGGCCATGAAGCCACCGGCGTGTCATCGCCGGACGAAGCGCTGCAGCTTTTGGCGGATGAGAAGTTCGGCGTCATCGTGACCGAATTCAAGCTCACGGGCACCACCGGCCCGGAGTTTATCACCAGGCTCAGAGAAGTGGCCCCGGGGACTCCGGTCATCTTGCTTTCTGGTTACGTCGACGCGCTCGGTCTCTGCGAGCGCTCCACAGGCGCGGACGCCGTGCTGATGAAGAGCGCCTCCGAGCCGAACCAACTCACACACGCCGTCAGTCGTCTGTTACGCATGAAGCCCGCCGTCGCGCGGGCCAGAAAGCCCGCGGCGAGCGATCACTCGCCGCCGCGCAAAACGATTCGTCCGACCGGGACGGACCGGTAAAGTTCCGCGCCGCTCCCGTCATCTGAGAATCTTCTGCTGACATGCGCTCGCGCGTCCTCGCCACGAGTGTCGAAACGCAGGCGCCAAGCGCGCCTTCGAGGGCGTTGATTCCAATCGAGTGGCAGAGGCGAACTGACCGATTTCGGTCATCTCGTGTCTGTAACTCGCGGATTCTACACAAACGAAATGACCGATTTCGGTCATATCGCTTATTACTGAAACGGCCAGGGAGTCGAAATCGGGAGCAAATGAGCCTGCTCTCCGGGCGCGTGTGCCGACGGCTGTTAGCCTGAAGAAGATGCATGTTCGCACTCGCCTCGCGGCAGCGCTCGTCGTGGCCGCGATGCTCGCCACCGCGCTCACGCCCGCCAGCCTGGCGGCAACTGGCGTCAAACCGTCCAAACGGCAGCCGGTGCGCTCCGCGACCCCGGTCTCCAGCGAGGCCCGCCGCGCCGCCGCCCAGGCGCGCAAGTGGATGGCCCGGATGAGCCTGCGCGAGCGCATCGCGCAACTCGTGATGACGCCCGTTTACGGCGACTCGCCTAATGCGCGCTCACGCGAATACCGCGAGTACGCGTCGCTGGTGTCTGGACTGAAGGTCGGCGGCCTGGTGGTGCTGAACCGCGTGCGCGACGGCGTGGCGCAGCGCGCCGAGCCGCACGCCACCGCGGCTTTTCTCAATCGCATGCAGCGGCTCGCCAAAACGCCGCTGATCGTCGCCGCCGACTTCGAGCGCGGCGCCTCGATGCGCATGCTGCACACCACCGCGTTCCCCTACCTGATGGCCTTCGGCGCGGCCGGCGACCTGGACTCCACGCGCGCGCTCGGCCGGGCCACGGCGCGCGAGGCCCGGGCGATGGGCATTCACTGGATCTTTGCGCCCGACGCCGACGTCAACAACAACCCCGATAACCCGATCATCAACCTGCGTTCCTTCGGCGAGGACCCGCGGGCCGTGGCCGCGCACGTGCGGGCCTTCATCCAGGGCGCGCATTCCGATCCACACAGCGCCGTGCTGGTCACCGCGAAGCACTTTCCCGGCCACGGCGACACCGACATCGATTCGCATCTGGACCTGCCGCGCCTGGCCGCCTCGCGCGAGCGTCTGGAGCAGGTGGAGCTGGTTCCCTTCCAGGCGGCCATCGAAGCGGGCGTCGATGCCATCATGACGGCGCACATCGCCGCGCCGGCCCTCGAATCGAAGGATGAGCCCGCGACGTTGTCGAAAAGCGTTCTCAGCGGGCTGCTGCGCGAGGAGTTGAAATTCAACGGCCTGATCGTGACCGACGCCCTCGACATGCAGGCCGTGGCCAGGCTCCACGGGTCCGGTGAAACGGCCATGCTCGCGCTGGAGGCCGGGGCCGATTTGCTGCTGGCGCCCGGCGATCCCAAGGAGTGCGTGCGCGCCGTCGCCGCCGCCGTCAATGCGGGCCGCCTCACCCGCGAGCGCATCGACTCGAGCGTCCTCAAGCTGCTGACCGCCAAGGCCCGGCTCGGGCTGCAGAAGAAGCTGGTCGATCTCGAGTCGATTCCGGACTCGCTCGACACACCCGAGGATCAGGAGCTCGCCACGTCCGTTTCTGAAAAGGCCCTGACGCTGGTGCGCAACGACAGCGTCGCCGGCGGCGCCGGCCTGTTGCCGCTAGCCCAGCCCGAGCGCGCCTGCTGGTTCGTGTTAAGTAACGGGCGCTTTTCGACGCAGGGTCGCGATCTTGTGGAGGCCGTGAAGCAGCGCTCGCGCGGGGCTCAGGTGACGCTGCTCGATCCGCAGCTTCCGCCGGCCGGGTTCGACGCGCTGGCCGCGCAGGCCGAGAGCGCTTGCGACGCGATCATTGTCGCCGCCTACACCGGTCAGGCCGTTCTGCCGGGCAACTACCCCGCCTTCCTCGACAAGCTGAGCGCGGGTGACAAGCCGGTGGCCCTGCTGGCCCTGGGCAGCCCGTACCTGCTGCGCGCCTGTCCCAACGTGAAGGCGTACCTGGCGGCCTTCGGCGCGGTGACGGCGAGCGAGGTGGCGGCGGTGCGCGCGGTCCTGGGCGAGGTCGGCGTCAGCGGCCGGATGCCGGTGTCGATTCCGGGTTTCGCACGCGCCGGCGATGGCCTGCGGCTCGAACCGCGCAGGGCAGGGCAGTAGCTCCGCGGCCGCAAAATCAGCGTCGGAGCAGCGCGAATACAGAGCGAAAATCGGCGCAAAAAACAGGTTGCGGCGAGGCGCGCGGCTAATCTTAATAAGTCCTTTATTTGCAACACATCCACCGTGAAGCACGGTGAATGGGCAAAATGCGCGTGTTAATGTTTCTAAGTCCTTTGTTTGCCACAGATCCACCGTGACGCACGGTGAATCGTGTTAATGTGACGCTTTAATGTGCGCAACTTCAATCATTGCAACAGATCCACCGTGACGCACGGTGACGCATGTTAATGTGCGGTGAAACGCACGGTGAAATTTCACTAAGTCTTGTATTTGCCACAGATCCACCGTGACCCACGGTGCACGCAAAAAACGGTGTTTTTGCGGTTCAAACACGGTGTTTTCACGGTGAAATGCGAGATTTTCACGGTTTTGTGCACGGTGAATTCACACCTGAACCGCGGCTGCGATGGATCGGGATGGCTCGCGGCTGCGCGTCGAAAACCGCCGTGGAAACCGCCCTAAGTTTTCAGTCGCGAGGCGATTTTGTCGCGGATGCCGGCCGCATCGAAGCCCGCGGCGGCGTACAACTCACCCGGCCGCCCGGAGCGCAGGAAACGGTCGATGCCGAAGCTGCGCCGGTCGTAATCGCCAGGCAGCAGGAAGGGATACAGGAAGCCTTTCCAGCCGTTGTGAAACGCCAGCAGGCCGCGGCGTTCCTCGTCGTTGAGGATCTCCTCGGCTTTGAGCGGATCGCTGGCCCGCAGCTCCTCGAACAGCTCCGGCGAGGTGACGGCAATGATCTTGATGTCGGCGTCGCGCTCGAACTCCGGCACGGCCGCGAGCACGTTGGCCAGAACCTGTCCGCCCGCCACTGCGAGGGCCAGCTTGCGCTTGCCGTTACCGGCATAGGGCTTGAACACATAGGCCCCGTTCACGGCTTCGCGCGCCGGGGGAATGCCGTTGCCGCGCCGGAACACGGGCACGTTGGGCCGGACCACGGAGAAGGCTACCGGCTCGCCGCGGGCGGCGGCGTGGAACAGCATCTCGATGGCCTCATTGGCGTCCAGCGGCTTGTAGACCTTGATGCCCGGATAGGCCGTGTAGAGCGACATCCAGAACAGGCCGTGGTGCGTGGGGCCGTCCTCGCCGGTCTCCGGGCCGTCGTGGCCGGCGAGCAGGATGAAGAAGGCGCGCGCGGCCGGGTTGACGTCCGAGTTGATCAGGCCCATGCGCACGGCGTTGGCCATCATCACCGAAAAGACGCCGTAGCTGGCGAAGGCCGTCATCGGGCGGAAGCCGCCCGGTAGCGTGTCACCAGCCATGGCCACTGACATCATGGCCCTGTTCTGCTCGGCGATGCCGAAGCGGATGCCGCGGCCGCGCGGGTTGACGGGGCTCATCAGGCCGAAGACCTGTTCGGCTTTGCCGGTGAGGATCGACTTGGCCAGGTCGCCGGCGCCGACGTAGAAGAACGGCGTCTGCCGCATCACCCACTCGAACCACGCCTCGGTGGCCTTGCGCGTGGGCGCGCTCGTTCCCTCCTGGAAGACGAGTTCCGGCGGCAGCACATCCGGCCGCCGGATGGCCGTGTAGTCGATCAGCGGCCGGTCGCCGAGCGCCCGTTGCATCACTTCCACCAGCGCCGGCTCGGCCGGGATGCGCGCGCGGGCGGCCTCCAGGCGGGCGTTCAGGTAATCCGTCTCGGCCGCGCCCAGCGCGGCCAGCACGGCCTGGATGTCCTCGGCCGTGTGGCCCTCCTCGGGCGTGACGGCGAAGCCCAGCGCCTGCATGAGCTGGACGTATTCGGCGTGGGTGAGCGGCGTGCCGTGCGAATCGGCAGTTCCTTCCAGCCGGCCATAGTGGATGCCCTTCACCGCGTGGCACAGGATCACCGTGGGCCGCCCGTTACCGAAGCCTTCCACGGCTTGGGCGTAGGCGTGGACCAGTTCGCGGACGTTGTGGCCGCCGGCCTCGATCACGTTCCAGCCGAAGGCGCTCCAGTGGCTCAGGTACGGGACGGGCAGCACCTCGGTGATGGCGCCGTCGATGCCGTAGTTGTTGTAGTCCAGGGCGACGACCAGGTTGGACAGGCCGAGGCGCGAGGCCAGGTTGCGCGCCTCATAGCTCATGCCCTCCTCGGTCTCGGCGTCGCCGCCGAGCACGAAGACCCTGGCCGGGAGCCCGCACGAGCGCTGCAGCGCCGCCAGTCCCAGGCCCATGGAGAAACCGTGTCCCGACGATCCGGTGGAGACGTCGGCCAGAGCCAGCTCCGACTCGACGTGGCCGCCCGGCCCCGGATAGCGGCGGAAACGCGCCAGATCCTCGGGATACTCGACCGCGCCGCGCGCGGCTTCCGGCAGGG
>JBEKHU010000062.1:9334-12120 GCA_050012115.1 Bryobacteraceae bacterium
CCAATGACACAAGGGCGTGGAACAGGGGCGAGCAATGGCCCGCCGACCAGACGAGGCGGTCGCGGCCGGGGTGCTTGGGGCGGGTGGCGTCGAAGCCAAAAGCGCCGGACGCGAGCAGCGCGAGCACCATCTCGGCCTTGGAGGAGGAACCGCCCGGATGACCCGATTTGGCGCCATCCACCGCCGTGAAGGCCAGCCCGCGCACGATGCGCGCCAGTTGCGCGATTCTCGCTTCGTCAATGCCGTCCAGCGCCGCCAGCGCGGCGCCGCGCAGATCGAGGTGGAGGGCGCCTTCGCGCGTGGGCGTCCCGCGTCCGGCCCCGCCCGTCTCAGGCATTTCGATCGTGCCCGTCGTGGTGCGATCCAAATCACTCACGGCCATGTTTGCCTCCCGGCGCCAATCCGCTACTGTCTCGACTCGCTGCCGGCGACAACGTGGCCGCGCCGACCCCGTGCTGGCGGGGGCGCCGCCGGGCGCGACTGGACCTATTTGTTAATATTCAACTCTTTTTGTCTGAAGTCAAAGGGTGCGCCTTTCCCAGGCCGCCCGCTGCGCCTTCCCGCTCGGATCCGAGGGTCCGCTCCAGTTCGCGACGCCGGCGCGTGGAGGAACGGCTCCCGCAGGCCGGTTGGCCGCGGTGCGATCGCCAGTGGCGCGGGCAACCCGGATAGGGTGTATCCGCTTTTTCACCCGTAACCGACTGATTCCCCGTAAAAAAACGGATACACCCTATCCGTTTTGCGGTCCGGCGACGAGCGCCGCCCGGCGGTGGGTCGGGCCGCTTCCGGTCTCCAGAAGCTGGGTTCTCCGAAAGCGGCAGCAGCCTGCGCGGCGGCCTCAGGCCAATGTCTGCAGGTCGTCTTCCGGGCGCGAAGTTTCGGTTTGCGCGGCGTCCTGCGCGCGGGAGAACCAGGTTTGCAGAGCCTGTTCCAGGACGCCGGGCCGGATGGGCTTGGGGATGTAATCGTCCATGCCGGCGAGCAGACAGCGTTCGCGATCCCCATCCATCGCATAGGCGGTGATGGCGACGATCGGCGTGCGGCGCCCGGCCCCCTCCCGCCGGCGGATCTCGGCCGTGGCCTCGAAGCCGTCCATCTCGGGCATCTGGCAGTCCATGAACACCACGTCGTAAGCGTTGTTCGCGCTCAGCCGGGCGGCTTCCAATCCGTTCACAGCCAGGTCGACGCTGCAGCCCAGCTTCTCCAGCAGCCGGATGCCGAGCTTTTGATTGATCAGATTGTCCTCGGCCAGCAGCGCCCGGCAGCCGGCAAAGGGTTTCCCGGCGCTGGAGGGCGCCGGGGCGAGACAGTTCCGCAATTTGACCAGGGAGTTGTCCGTGACGAGTGACTGCGGGACTCCCGCCGAGCGCGCCCCGAGCACGCGGACCAGCGCCTCCTGGAGTAGGCCGGACTTGATGGGCTTGACCAGATAGCCGTCACAGCCCGCGGCGCGGACGCGATCGGCCTCTCCCTGGTGCGCACTGGAGGTGGCCATCACGATGGCCGGTTCCCGGCCTTCGGGCGTAGCGCGCAACCGCCGGGCCACGTCCTCCCCATCCATCTCGGGCATGATGGAGTCCAGGAGAAGGGCACGATAGGGGTCGCCATCGCGCCACGCCGCCGCCACCATGCGCAGGGCTTCCGCCCCGCTGGAGGCTTCATCCGGCCGCATCCCCCAGCGCAGGCACAGATCGAGGAACACGAACCGGTTGATGGCGAAATCGTCGACGATCAAAACCCGCGTGCCCTGCAGGTCGGCCGGCGGAAACGGCTCCGGCTCCGGACCGGGGCCGAGCGGCAGATTCAGGACCAGCGCGAAGGCCGAACCTTCGCCCGGCTGGCTGGCGACTTCGATGGAGCCGTTCATCCGTTCGACCAGCTGCTTCACGATCGCCAGTCCGAGTCCCGTGCCGCCGTAACGCCGGCGGGTGGAGGAGTCGGCCTGGGTGAACTTGCTGAACACCAGGAGCAGCTTGTCGGGCGGAATGCCGATGCCGGTGTCGAAAACAGTAATCCGGATCGCGGCGCGCTCGGGACTCTTGTGCGGGCACGCCACCTCCACCCACACGCTGCCCCGCTCGGTAAACTTGATGGCGTTGCTGACCAGGTTGAGGATCACCTGGCGAATCCGTCCCGGATCGCCTATCACCCGGCGCGGCACATCCCGGCCATACAGCAGCGCCAATTCAAGATGCCTGGCATGAGCGCTGACCGCCAACAGGGCCTCGACCTCCTCCAGGCACGCCAGCAGGTCGAAGGGGATCGCCTCCAACTCCACCCTCCCGGCCTCGATCTTGGAGAAGTCCAGGACGTCGTTGAGGATGGCCAGAAGAGCTTCAGACGAGGACTTGAGCGCCTCGCCATAGCTCCTCTGCTCGCCGCTCAAGCCGGTGCCGAGCAGCAATTCGGTCATTCCGATAATGCCGTTCATCGGCGTTCGAATCTCGTGACTGATGGTGGCCAGGAACTCGCTCTTGGCGCGGTCCGCGGCTTCGGCCGAGGTTTTGGCCGCGCGCAGCTCCTCCTCGGTGCGCTTGCGCTCGGTGATATCGCGCGTGATGCCCCGGTACCCGGTGAATCGTCCCGCCGCGTCAAGGATGGGCACGCCGTTCAATTCCAGCACCCGGACGGAGCCGTCCCGGTGGCGCTTTTTGAGTTCCAACCCGCGGAAGGGACGGGGGTGGGCCAGAAAATCGTCGATCAGCGGCTTCCGGACGGCCCACTCTTCGGACGTGGCGACGTCCAGAAAGGTACTCCCCAGCAGCTGCTTCGGTTCCAGGCCGAGC
>JBEKHU010000063.1:0-9164 GCA_050012115.1 Bryobacteraceae bacterium
ATGTGGGAGGAGGTTCGGCCGGCGGAGTCATCGCCATCATCCTGGCCAACATGGTTTCCTTTTCCCTGATGCGGCTGATAGGGCGTAACCTGGAGGACCAACTATGAGGACCAGGTGGCAGGTACGGCTAGGACTGACCTTAGCCGGCTGGACCGTCGCGTTGGGGATCTTCTTCCCGATTCTCTGGATGTTTCTTACCAGTTTTAAGACAGAGATCACCGCTGTCGCCACACCTCCAGCCGTTTTCTTCAAGCCGACGCTCGCAAACTACTCTGCCGTTCTGCAGCGGGCCGATTATGTGCAGTTCGCGATCAACAGCGTGGTGGTGTCGCTGGGTTCGACGTTCCTGGCTCTGGCGCTGGCAGTGCCGGCGGCGTATAGCATGGCCTTCTTCCCCGGACGCCATACGCGTGACATCTTGCTTTGGATGCTTTCTACGAAGATGCTACCGCCGGTTGGCGTTCTGGTCCCGATTTACTTGTTGTGGCGTAACTTTGGCCTGCTCGACACACGCATTGGACTGGTTCTGATCAACAGCATCAGCGTCCTCCCGATTGTGGTTTGGATGCTTTTTTCTTTCTTCCGGGAAGTGCCTTCCGGGATCCTGGAGGCCAGCCGCATGGATGGCGCGACGCAGGGGCAGGAGTTGGTCCATATTCTGCTGCCTCTTGCGATGCCGGGCATCGCCGCCACGGCACTTCTTTCCATTATTCTTTGCTGGAATGAGGCGTTTTGGAGCCTCAATTTAACGACCGTCAAAGCGGCAACCTTGACTGCATTTACCGCCTCGTTCTCGAGCCCCGAGGGTCTGTTTTGGGCGAAGTTGTCGGCTGCTTCGACACTGGCGGCTGCTCCGATCCTCATCTTTGGGTGGATCGGCCAGCGCCAGCTTGTGCGCGGTCTATCATTTGGTGCGGTCAAGTAGAAGGGGGCTATCAAGAATATGGCTACGGTCGAATTGAAAAATGTTCGCAAGAGATTCGGCTGCCACGAGGTGATTCATGGGGTGGATCTGCTGATCAACGACCATGAGTTCGTTGCGTTTGTGGGGCCTTCCGGCTCCGGCAAATCTACTTTGCTGCGAATGATCGCGGGGCTGGAAGAGATCTCGGAAGGAGAAGTGCTGATTGACGGATTGTCTGCGCAACAGGTTCCGCCGGCGAAGCGTGGCCTGGCCATGGTTTTCCAGAGTTATGCTCTGTATCCCCATATGAGCGTAGCCGAGAACTTGAGCTTCAGCTTGCGGCTGGCGGGGGTCCCGATACAGGAGAGAGATCAGAAGGTGCGTGCGGTGGCTCGCACCTTGGAGATGGAGTCGCTGTTGCATCGCAAGCCGCGTGAGCTGTCCGGCGGCCAATTGCAGCGGGTCGCGCTTGGACGCGCAATCGTCAGACAGCCTAAGGCGTTCCTGCTCGACGAACCCCTATCGAATCTCGATGCGGCACTACAGGCCCAGATGAGGCTGGAGTTGGTTCGGCTGCACCGCGAACTGAACACGACCATGATCTATGTGACCCATGATCAGGTCGAAGCCATGACCATGGCGGATAGAATTGTTGTCCTGAATGACGGGAGAGTCGAGCAAGTAGGATTTCCACTGGAGTTGTATCAACACCCCGCGTCCCTTTTCGTGGCTGGGTTTATCGGCGCTCCCAAGATGAACTTCCTGGACGTCGAAGTCAAGGCTGCCACCGAACAGTCCCTGACCTTGAGTTTGTTTAATGGCATCAGCGTTGTCGTACCGGCTCCGGTAATGAACGCAAAAGCAGGTGAGCGGCTCAAACTTGGCATCCGCCCTGAGCACGTAGGCCTAGCGCAGGACGGAGAGTTGCAGGGCGAGATCGAAGCGTTGGAGCACTTGGGACCGCGGACCTATCTCCACGCCCGCCTCGCGGATGGAACGAGATTCGTGGTGCAGACTGCAGGCGATACCAGCGTTCGTGAAGGCGATCGGCTGGCGCTTTGCATCCGCGCCGATGCAAGTCACCTCTTTGACGCGTCCGGAAGGTCCCTCACTCGACGAGGTGCCGGCAACGCCGTTGGGCATCACCAGGCCGTGTAGCCGCCGTCGACGCTCAGCACCGTGCCAGTGATGTAGCTGGCTGCATCGCTCGCCAGGAACAGGACCACGGACGCGACTTCGCACGGCTCGCCGCAGCGACCCATTGGCGTCATTTCCAGCCAGCATGCATTCCATTCGGCGTTTGTCCGTCCGCGCAGAGTCATCGCCGTGTTGATGTAGCCAGGCGCCACCGCATTGACTCGAATCCCGAACTTTGCCCATTCGCACGCCAGCGATTTGGTCAGCATGTGCACTGCCGCCTTGCTGGCGTTGTAAACGCATTGGGGCTGCGGCTTATTGACGATCAAACCGGACATAGACCCGAGATTGATGATGCTGCCTTTGCCAGCGGTGAGCATGTGCCGGCCGAAGGCGCGACAGCAGAACATCACACCGTCCAAATTGATGCGCATCAGCTTGTAATACTCGTCATCCGGGTAGGCTTCGGCCTTGATATTGTTGGCGTATCCGGCGTTGTTCACCAGGATGTCAACCTTACCGTACTTTGCAAAAATGGCATCGGCGGCACGGCCGACCGCTGCTGAATCGGTGACGTCGAGCAGGTAGAAATCGGCCCGGCGACCCGCTTGGGTCAGCCGCTGCGCCGCCTCCCGGCCGGCCTCTTCGATGATCTCAGCGATGATTACCGTTGCTCCCGCCTCGGCGAGAGCATGGGCGATCTCCAGACCAATGCCCCGGCCGGCTCCGGTGATGACCGCAGTTCGGTCTTTTAGGCTGAATTTTCCAAGATACATGACAGGCACCTTTCTGAAACATAATAACTGGCTGCTGCCGGCTTCATGCAATCGGGAGCGGCGCGTCACGGCAGATCAGCCCTTCGACACGCAACGCATCCCAAGACTTCGTCGTTTCGAATTACTGCTGGAGCCATGCCCTCCGCGAGGAATTGGTGGAGTGCCTGGAACGCCAGTCGTCCCTGCGTGAAGGGCCGCTGGTCGATGGAGGCGACAACGGGGCCTGACCGGATGAGCGGGATGAGCGCCGGAAACAGATCCATGGCCACGATGGTGAGGTCGCCAACTCTTCCCGGCTCCTCGACTGCCTGAAGCATGGGCACTGTTTTCTCGCTGGCTTCCAGTCCCCCGAACTCTCCATCCCTATCCTTCTCGCCGCTTCGACGCTACCCATCCAAGGCAAAAGCCGCATGCGGGAAAACCGCTCGTGCGGATTTGTGCGGGGGGCGGTCAGCGATGGCCGTCCCTACCGCGACCGGGGGGTGTTAAGCGATTGGTATCCCTACCACGACACGGGTGCGAGTAAGTGCCTCTCTGGCTCCGCCAACGGGTTTTTCCGCAACCTTCCATGAGAAGGTCGGTCTCTGTCAAGATCAAAACTCAAGAATCGCTTCAGCGCGCAGTGCCGCCGTTTCGAGCCGTTCATCCGGTTCGAGTTGAGCACCGCTTGTCGGCTCACCGCAGCGGGATGGTTCGGGACTACATCGACAACCTGAAGGGACAGATTCATGTGGAATACCTGCCGTCCTACGCTCCGGAACTCAATCCCGTCGAGTACATCTGGGCGCATTGGAAGCAGCATGAGCTACCAAACGTCTGCCCGAAAGACTTCTGGCAACTGAGCGAAGCGGCGCGCCGGACCCTGCGCCGTATGCGCCGACGTCCCCGCCTGATCACCGCCTTCTGGCAGCAGGCTTCTTTGTGGCCTGAGTGACCCTATATTATGCGGGAGTCAATAACCTCAGCATTTCGGTTTTCACTGCGAGTACCTCAACTGTCCAATTCACCCTTTCATTTCGTAATCCTCCATTCCACATTCTTCATATAGTCCAACTTATCGAGCTCATGAGCACGCTTGCCGCAACGGCAATTTTCCGCCCTCGCCACTGAAAACGGCACGGGCTTTCCACCCGAGAGTGTCACTTGGCCCTGCGCACTGCCCGCAGCGGGCTCGCCGCGCCGCACCGCCAGTTCTCAAATGTAACGGAGAGCCAATCCTGCAACGCCGGCGGCAGCAAGTACGGCTGGTTCAGATCACAGCTCCGGAAACGCCTGCTCATCTTCATTCCTAGATGCAGATGCGATTCTCCAGATGTGTCCATCTCCAACAGACTCCGAAGGTGTCCCAGGGGGGAGTCGGCCTCACCGCACCCACGACGGCATTGCACGGATGCGGTCGCCACGCACTTCAGGTGACTTTCAGTCGCAGGCTCAACCTGCCGGCTTTCAGCCGGCAGTCGTTTAGTTCATTCCCTTCAGCTCCTCAGAAGTTCTTGTAGGCCTCAAGACAGCGCCGCGCCGTCTCGAGCTCGGAGTAGTCGCTGCCCTCCTGCTCGATGAGGTAGAACTCAATGCCGCCGGTCTTTTCCGCGGCGGCAAACAGTTTTTTCCACGGCGCGGAGCCCTCGCCGAAGAGGGCCTTATATCCCTTCTCCTGCGACCAATCCTTGCAATGGATGCACCGGATCCGCCCCGGGTTCTTTTCGATCCATGCCACTGGATCGTTGCCGGTCTCGAGGCAAGTGCCGACATCGAGCTGGAGGCAGACGCTCTTATCGGTGTTCGCCGCCAGGACTTCAATCGGCTTCTGGCCGTCAATCGGTCTCCACTCGGCATCATGGTTGTGGTAACCCACGCGGACGCCTTGCTTTTGGGCCGTCGCAGCAGCCTTGTTCAGCGTGTCGGCGACCTGCTTCCAGCCGTCGATCCCGCTCACTTCACCGGCGCCTGCCATAATGATGTACCGGCTGCCAATGATGTGGTTGAGCTCGATCGCCTTCCTGATACCATCAGGCGAGAGCGCTCCGGGCTCGTTGTGCGTCGAGTAGCAGCGGATGCCCAGGTCGTCGAGTTCCTTCCGGACCTGCTTCGCGTATTCGGGCGTCCAGTCGTAGTAGGGCGAATAGAACTCAACGCACTGATAGCCCATCTTTGCGACGCTGCGGACCGTGCCCATAAGGTCCTTCTGCAGGTCGCCTCGGACGGAGTACAGCTCCAGTCCGATCGGGATCTGTTTGCCGCGAGCGAGCGCTGCCGTAACCGGAGCAGCCGCCGCCAGCGCGAGGAACGAACGGCGCGAGAGATGATTGTTCATGGTCATCGTAAGTCTAGGATATCACAGGGCGCGCCTCCTGGTGCGGCGCCCCGCCGCATGCGACAATCACGGGCTATCACGACACCGAGCTCTGAGGTTGCTGCCTTGCCGCCGGGCTCGCCTGGAGCCTGGCGCTCCACATCATCAAGCTATTGTGGACCCGCTCCTTCGTACTCGTGGCAGGGGGGCTTCAGCTGTCTGGCACTCGCGCTGTTCTACTGGATGGTCGATGTCCGGGACTGGCGCCGATGGGCTTCTCCGTTCCGCGTGATCGGGATGAACCCGATCGTGGCGTACATGGCGATGATGCTGGTCGACCTCCGCGGCATCGGCAAGATCTTCTTGGAAGCCTGCTGCCGCGCGGAAGATGGGACGGACTGCTCACGGAGACCGCGGCGTTCCTCGTCCTCTGACACAATCGCATCCAGCATGGCCCGCCCACTCTTCCCCAGCGTGTTGCTCGCGACGCTGGAGAGCTTGAGATTGGCATCCTCCAGCACCTTCTGGATGCGGCTGCCGATGCGCGAGGCCTCTTGCGAGAGGCAGGCGCGGGCGCGGGTCAGATCTCGCAAGTCTCGAATGATTACGGGAGGCACGTAACTGCTTCGGAGCAGTCCATGCTGTGCCAGCTCGGCAATCCACTCACCGTCCTTGGCATCGGTCTTCCGCCCAGGTACATTCTTGACATGTTGAGGGTTGGCCAGAATGATCGTAAACTGCCCTTCCAACACATTCCAGACCGGCTTCCAATACACGCCTGTTGATTCAATCGCTACATGCGTCACCTGCAGCTGAGACAGCCATTCCGCCAAATTGCGCAGATCCTCAGTCATCGTGGTAAATCGCCGATGGAGCTTGCGGGTCCGACCCTGCTCACGCAACAAAACACACGCCGTAACCGACGCCTTATGCACATCCAAACCACAGCAGCGTGAATAAAGCACTTCCATGAGACACCTCCTTGCCGTGTGGCCAAGGACGCTGCATGAGCGAGATTCTCCCTCGCGTGCTCCTCAATAAAGAGGGCGACAGTGCGTTGTGCCTGAAAGCGTCCGGGTCAAACTCATCCGCGGGCTTGTACCGCAGCACCAATAAGGTCGACGACCTCTGGGCCCCCATGGCAAGCACAGCTTATCCCAGCTCGCACCCGTTTTCATCGGGCGTTGTGCGGCCAGTGCCGCATGAGAAACTCATCCCATCTGCTACTGCCGCGCATTATCCTCTTTGGCCTTCAGTTCCCGCACAATCTTTAACTCCGCGTTGGATTCCTCGACCTTCCCGAGTTTACGGTACAACCTGGCCAGTTGGTAGTGCACGCTGGACTCTTCCGGACTTAGTTGCGCGACCCGCTTGAACAGTTCCAGCGCCCTCTCGTCCCGGCCCATCTCGGCCGCCAGGCGCGCCTGGTCCAGAATCGCTTGCGGCACGTTCGGGCAGATCTCCAACGCGCGGTCCACAAACTCGGAAGCCTTAGCCAGATCTTCTTTGGTCTGCAACATGACATTGCCTGTCTTCCAAAGCGCCATGCAGTTTTTGGGGTTGGTCTTCAGCTCCAGATCGAACTCCGTCTTCGCCTCCGCCCATTTACCCTGCAGCCAGTAGATGTTTCCGACCTTGTAGTGCAGGCCGGCAAAACCCGGGGGCTGCCGTTCGAGCGCTTGCTTGTACTGGGCAAGTGCGGCATCGTAGTGCTCCATCTGCTCCTGCGCCTCGCCCGCGATGAGGTGCGTCAGGTAGGAGTCCGGGCCTTCCGTCTCGAGCCGCTGCAACGTCTCTTGCGCCAGAGCCATGTAGATCTTCCCGAGATGGTAGAGCGCCTCCAGGTGTTTCGGATTCTTCTTGAGCAGTGTTTGCAGCACGGTTGCGGCACTCTCGCTTTCGCCTGTCTTCGCCAGAGCGACACCCAGGAATAGCTGCGCCTGTTCGTCGTCAGGCATTGTGCGTACAGCACGCTCCAGAACCGGGCGGGCCCGCCCGAAATCGCCCAGTTCGAAGTACGAAAGCCCCAGCAGGACCAGGGAAGGCGACATGGAGGGGTCGCGCTTCAGCCCCGCTTCAAAGGCCTGGGATGCCTGGGCGTAATCCCGAATTTCAAAGTACAGCAGGCCTAGGTTATTGTAGGCGGCTGCCATGTCGGGCGAGAGCTTGAGCATGGCTTTGTACTTCTCGATCGCCGTGGTCAGGTCGCCACGGGCCTTGGCCGCTTGCGCCTGTTGGTAAAGTCCCTCGACGGTAGCATTCTGCGGTGCACCGCAGAGCGGCGCGGCGAACAGAATCGCCACCACGGCCACTGGAAAAGATAAGGTGTGCATGCGCAGTTACTGAGCTCCTTTCAGTCTTGCCAGTTGGCGTTGCGCCGGCCGGCGCACGCGTTCGGGGCATGGCGTGAGCACTCGGCCGCCGCAATCGCCCTCTTTCCGTCCCCTTACGCCTCGTGGGCCAGCGCCAGCCGTTCAAAACAGGCGCCTTGGTCCACCACTTCCGCCGCCTGGGTCAGGTGGTGGACAGCCTCTTCTCCCCGCTTCTCCTACAGCGCCGCAATGCCCAGTAGTTGATAGTCCTGCGCCAGATTGACATGACCGATTTTTTGTATCAGTTCCGTAGAGATTATAGCTCTTGCGGGGAAGGGATGGTCGGGCCGAGTTTCGCGGTCCCTTCGCCTGGATCTGAGGGTTCCATTGGCTGGCGAGGACCGAGGTCCAGGCCGAGCGCAGCGAGTTTATCGTCAGAGCCTGGACGCCTTCCGCAGTCCGGCCGCAGGCAAGATCCTGCAGGCCGAAGGGACTCGGTTTCTGCCTGCGCTACGCAGCCGCTACACGACTGAGGGGTGCCGTTGGACGATAATCCTGCAGGTCGAGAACTGGAAACCGGCGAAACCGCGGGTGCGCAGCGCCGACTCAATCTCTTCGCGATAGCAAAGCGCTGCAAGCGCCCCACTGGCCTGGAAGAAGTCCCGCCACTGCTCGCAGAGTCCCGCGGCGCGCACTTTGCCCCTGAGCAGTTCGAAATTGCGCGCTTCGAGGACCCCAATGCATTTTCTGCTTTCGTCAAAATTCGGGTAGACTTGGTACTGACCGGTCTCGTGGCCGATGACCGGCAGCGTGATGCCTTCGAGCGCGCGGCTGAAATCGTTGGGCGTGGTGGGCGGTCCGGCTTCAATGTAGCCCAGCGGAAGATCGACATGGGAGAAGGACGACCGCGTGCGCCCGGCCTCACCGTTGCGCGTCCGCATGGTCAGCCGAGATCGCCAGAATCCCATGTTCGATTAGTCAACAAGCCGAGGCGGGGACTGTGTCTCTTGGAATCATAGGTTTGCGACACTCACCCCGGCTTCCCGACGCACTCGTGTTCCTTCGGTGTCTCCACGATCCCCTTGATTTCGTCGACGGTTACGAGGCGATTAGAAGCGACAGCCTTGAAGCTCTGCTTGATGCCGCTGGGCCAACGGATCTCCAGATCCACCGTTCGCGCGCTACCCAGGCCAAAATGAAGCCGGCGATCGTTGACGGAAAGGAAGCTGGATTGGCCCAGCACTTCCTGACCCTGCACTTTCCCGTTGTAGTGGACGAGCACCCGGGCGCCAATCGCGCTGCGGTTCGACTTGACGCCCACGAGCTTAACCTTGATCCAGTGGTTCTGGCCCTTCAGGTCGTTGCGCAGCAAGGAAGGGGGTTCGTTGAGGTTCACGATCAGGATGTCGATGTCGCCGTCGTTATCGAAGTCCCCGAGGGCCATACCCCGGCTGCAATGTTCGGCGCTGATTCCGGGGCCGCCCTCTTGTAGGAGCTGCTCAAACTTGCCGTTGCCCAAATTACGGAAGAGCACTCGCGGCGTGCGGTGCGGGTAATCCGGCAATTTCTTCTCTGCTTCCGGGTAGACGCTGCCTGTCACCCAGAGCAGGTCGGGGTATCCATCATTGTCCAGGTCCTGAATGCCGGCGCCCCAACTGACGTAGCGCGTTTCCACGCCCAGTCCGGAGCGCACGGTCACGTCTTCGAACGACCCGTTTCCGCGATTTACGTACAAGGCGGGC
>JBEKHU010000064.1:0-9094 GCA_050012115.1 Bryobacteraceae bacterium
GTTCAACCTGACCGGGAACGACGCGCTCGCCCGTGAATTCAAGCACGTGGGAACTCCTGATCAATGGCGGGTCTGGACCAACGGACTCGTGCGGTCACATGGAGGGAACCGTATACTTCGCCGGCCGCCTTTTCCATTTGCAGGGTGAGAGCATTGTCTACCCAATCGTAGGGTTCGTTGGCAGGTCCCTTGTGGTCAGACGCCGCGTAGACCGATGGCGAGAAGGAAAAGAACCCCGGATAAAACTGCGGCAACATGAATCTAAGCTCGACGGTGCAACGCTCTCCAGGCGAAAGTGGAGGAATCAGGCCGCGGGGGCGTAGAGTGGCGACACCAGAAAAAGCGATCCCAAGGTGGTTTCGAATAAGGACGCCCGCCTGCGGCCGCTCCAAAAAATCGAGAGCCTCGAAACTCAATCTCGCGACGTAGCTGTTACGGGGCACCAGGTGGGTAGCGGGTCGCCCGACAGCGTCAAATAGTGTGAACCCGTGGATGCGAGCCCGGCCATTGCCGCGGCGGCCGTCGCAACTCGGCAAGTTGTCCAGCCAGTCGAGCGGGAGGGGTGAAAGAGCGGGGGGACCTAGCTGGCCGTCGGATTGAGGTGCAGAAGGCTGTCGGGGCACCCGGGATGCCTCCGCTAACGCGGCGAGATAGGAGTCGGATACGCGGTCGGCCGGGCCAAGTTCGCGCGGCCTGCCGCGATCCAGCCATAGGGCGCGGTCACCGATTGATTTCACTTCGCCCATGGAATGCGAAACAAAGAGGATACTGACTCCTCGCGCGCGAAGCTCCTGGACCTTCCGCAGGCAGCGCTGGCGGAATGCCTGATCGCCAACTGAAAGCGCTTCATCCACGATGAGAATCTCCGGGTCGACGTGAATGGCGAGGGCGAAGGCAAGACGCATCAACATGCCGGTGGAGTAGGTCCGCACGGGGCGCTCGAGAAAGTCGCCAATGCCAGCAAAATCAGCGACATGGGGGTAAAGTCGCCGGGTTTCGCTGGCGCTGAAGCCGAGAATTGACGCTGCTAGAAAAACGTTCTCGCGGCCGGTGAAATCAGGATGAAAGCCTGTGCCGAGCTCCAGCAACGCCGAGACGCGCCCCGCGACGCGCACCGCCCCGGACGTGGGTCGGGAGATCCCTGCCACTAGCTGAAGCAAGGTGCTCTTGCCGGCCCCATTGCGGCCGATGATACAGAAGGTCTCGCCACGGCGGATGGCAAAACTGACGTCGTGCAGGGCGGTGAATTTGGGGCTGGAAAAGAGCCGGGGGAAGAGCAGCGCCGCGAGCCGCCGCGCATTGGAGTCCTCGAGCAGATAGGACTTTGAGACCGCGCTGAATTCGACCACGCTCATGCAGGGGGTGCTGAGTTGCGGAAAGCAATCGACCAAATGCTACTCCGACTCTAATGGAGGGCTGAAATGCTTGTCAATGCAGAGCCTGGTAGCGAAAGGGCGACCACCTCCCCCTCGTTCCGCGCTTCCTGGGACGCTTTACGGCGACCAAGCTAGCCTGTGTTGAGCCTCTATCATGCGGTGCTTGATCC
Source organism: Bryobacteraceae bacterium (assembly GCA_050012115.1). Classification (GTDB taxonomy): domain Bacteria; phylum Acidobacteriota; class Terriglobia; order Bryobacterales; family Bryobacteraceae; genus CAIVVT01. The sequence continues at coordinate 1,547 of JBEKHU010000064.1, forward strand.
GCGCGTCTATGACCCGAGGGCCAATCGGACGCTGGAGGTGCACGGCCAGGCAGAACAAGTGAGTGGAAGCCGCCCTTTGAGGTGGTTTATTTCTTCGATGGATCAGCCTCCTAGTAACCCGGCCAGAGCGCGCCGGGCATTTCGACCGCTGGCCCGTTTGCCAGTCCGGCAGAGACGCTCGCCAGGAGCCATCTCTGGCCCAACTATGGATCCGTTTAAATCGGGTGTCAAGGATCGCAAACAGGAGAAACAAGTTTAGATTGCTCGAATTGACAGCGCCCTGCCAAGATCCTAGGCTGAAAAGTAGCGCCGGCGTAGCTCAGGGGTTAGAGCGACGGTCTCATAATCCGTAGGTCGTAGGTTCAAATCCTACCGCCGGCACCAACCCTCATTTGTCGCCGATGATTATTTCATAGATCCGCTGAAGATCTTCCAGCGAATAGTAGTCGATCTCGATCCGCCCGCGCTGTGGGGATTTCTCGACCACCCGAACACGTGTACCAAGCACTCGCTCCAAGTGCTCGATGGCGGCCTTGAGATTGGGATCCGGTTCGACCTGTTCGAGCGGCTTTGGCTTCCGCGGTCCAGTCATCTTTTGAACGAGCCGTTCGACCTGCCGTACGGAAAGCCCCTCGGTCGCAATTCGCTCTGCCACCTGGATTTGCAGCTCGGGGGTGGGAAGGCTCAATAAGGCTCGGGCATGTCCCATGGAAAGGCGATGCTCGGCCAGAAGAAGTTGGATATCCCCGGGGAGGCGCAGGAGCCGCAGCATGTTGGTGACGGTGGTGCGATCCTTGCCCGTGCGCTCCGCAATCTGCTCGTGGCTGAGTTTGTAGTCGCGGGTCAAGCGCTCAAACGCGTGGGCGACCTCGATGGGGTTGAGGTCCTCGCGTTGGATATTCTCGATTAGGGCGATCTCCATGAGGAGATCGTCGGCGTAGTCCTGGACGATCACGGGGACCTGTGAGAGGCCGGCGATCTTCGCGGCGCGCCATCTGCGTTCACCGGCAACCAACTGGTAGCGGCCAACTGCAAAACGAACGATCAGGGGTTGGATGATGCCGTGCTCGCGAATGGACTGAGCAAGTTCAGCCAGGCGGTCTGCCTGGAAACTGCTACGCGGCTGGAGCGGGTTTGGGTCAATCTCGTCTATCGGGATACGCAGGGGCCCTGAGGGCGGCGCGGACTGTACTGAGGGGGGCTGCTGCGGGGCCAGGGGGCGGGTGCTGGGAATTAGGGCCGAGAGGCCTCTACCGAGCGCCTTGCGAGTGCTGTCGGCGTTGCTCATTGGCGACAATCTCCTTGGCAAGTTGAATGTAACTCTCGGCCCCCTTGGAGCGTGGGTCGTAATTGAGGATCGTTTTGCCAAAGCTGGGTGCTTCGGCGAGGCGAATACTTCGTGGAACGATCGTTTGGAAGACCTCCCCTTGGAAAAAATCTCGCAGATCCGCAGCCACTTGGCGGGCGAGATTCGTGCGCTCATCGAACATCGTTAGGAGGATTCCTTCGATGGCCAAGGCAGGCTGCAGGCTTTCCCGCATGCGGTCGACTGTGTCGAGTAGCTGGGATATGCCTTCAAGGGCAAAGAACTCGCACTGGATGGGAATGAGGACGGAGTCGGCTGCCACGAGGGAGTTTACGGTCAGAAGGTCAAGTGCGGGCGGGCAGTCGATGAGAACGAAGTCGAATTGGTCCTTGATCTGGATGAGCGCTTTGGCGAGGTGGAACTCACGCTGGCCAGAATCCACTAGTTCGACGTTGGCGGCAACGAGGTTTCTATCGGAAGGTGCCAAATAAATTCCATCCGGCTGGATGTTCACCAGGATTTCCCGGAGCTGTGCTCTGCCCGCGATGACGTCGTAGACTGTTGGCAGGCTATCGAGTTTAGTGATTCCGAGGCCGGTGGTGCTGTTGCCCTGGGGATCCATGTCGATCAACAGGACTCGGAAGTCGTTCGCGGCGAGGGATGCGGCAAGGTTAATGGCGGTCGTGGTCTTTCCGACGCCGCCCTTTTGATTTGCTATTGCGATGACTCGGGCCATTGAGGTCGTCCCGCGAAACGTCTATGCTATCACGCCAATTGAAATCGGTTGTTTCACGTGGAACACTCTCAGACTAGCGGCTCTGGACTGTTTCACGTGGAACAGTGCCAACCAGGGCGGCGGAAGATGGATCCCAGGGCAGCGGCCGCACCTGGGAATTCACGCTCCTGGCCAGAACCTCTGCATCGTTGCGCGATAGGAGAATCCCGAACCAACCAGCGATCCTGCGCGCTGCCGCGAGGATAGCCGCCGGGTGGATCGCCCTCCCAACGACGGCATCGAAGGGTTCGTCCAGAGACTCCGCTCGAATGCACCGGACCCGAATATTGCGCACGAAGTCCGAAGCCTCGCGCAGAAAGGCGGCCTTTCGCTGGTCCGACTCAACCAGAATCACCTCTGCATCCGGACGCAAGACTGCCAGTGGGAAACCAGGAAACCCGCCGCCGGAACCCAAGTCCGCCACCCTGTGAGCCGAGTCAGGCAGCAGCGTCGCAAGGAAAAGCGATTCAGCGTAGTGCCGGACCACAGCCTCTTCGAGTTCCGTCACACCTGTCAAATTCAGTTTCCTGTTCCATGCACACAGGAGTTCGTAATGCATCACCAGCACTCGCGAAACCTCGCTGCTGATTCTCGCGAAGGGCACGCAATGCACACGCAGGAGCTGCTCGAACCTTTCAGCCTCTGTCATCCGCTATCCCGCTGCATCACATTTAAGCAGATGTCCAGAACAGCGATTGCCGCGGGCGTCACTCCAGGGATTCTCGAAGCCTGCCCCAGCGTCTCCGGCCGGACTCTCATGAGCCGATCCCTAACCTCGCGGCTCAAACCCTGCGCCGTTGAGTAATCGAATTCCGATGGAATCCGCCTTGCCTCGGCTTCCCGCAACCTCCGAACCAGCCTGTCCTGCTGCTCCATGTACCCCGCATACTTGACCACAGTCTCGATCGTGGTCAGACCCCCACAGACCACGGGTTCGCCCAACTGTTCCTCAAGCCAGGGCCTCAAGTCTTCCAGCCTCGATTCAGGCCTCTTTAGCCAGACGTCGAGAGCCGGCCGGTCATCCTGTCCCACTTCCGAAAGCCCGTACTTCTTTGGATGCAGTCGATTGCCCGACAACAAACGCCGGATCGCCTCCTCCTGTCTGAGCTTCCTTTGCAGAAGCTCCCACCTCTCGTCGCTGACCGAGCCGGCTCGGCGGCCAATCGGGGTCAGGCGCTCATCCGCGTTGTCAATTCGCAAGTGAAGACGGTATTCCGCCCTCGATGTGAACATACGGTAAGGCTCATCAGCGCCTTTGGTAACCAGATCGTCCACCAGGATCCCGGCGTATCCCTCGGTCCGCTGGAGCACCACTGGCTCCAGACCGCCGATTCCGGCTGCAGCGTTCAAACCGGCCAGCAGCCCTTGGCAGGCCGCCTCCTCATATCCCGACGTCCCGTTGATCTGCCCGGCCAGGAAGAGCCCTCCAATCCTCTTCACCTCAAGCGTGTGCAGCAACTCGCGCGGATCAATAGCATCGTACTCAATGGCATATCCCGGCCGGATCATCTCAGCATTCTCAAGGCCCGGAATCGACGCGACCATCGCTTCCTGTACATCAATCGGCATGCTCGTGCTCATGCCATTGACATAAACCTCATACGTGTCCAGCCCCTCCGGCTCCAGGAAAATCTGGTGCCGAGGCTTGTCGGGGAACTTCACGACTTTGTCTTCGATGGACGGGCAGTATCGCGGCCCAATGCCCTCAATCCGTCCGCTGTAGAGCGGCGAGCGTCCGATGCTCTCGCGCAGGATACGATGCGTCTCTTCGGTCGTGTAGGCGATATGGCATCGGATCTGCTCGCACTCGATCTTCGTCGTTAAGAAGGAGAACGGGGTTGGGACCGCGTCGCCCGGCTGCGACTCGAACGCACTCCAATCGATGGTCCGGCCATCCAGCCGCGGCGGTGTCCCGGTCTTGAGCCGCCTCCATTGCAGGCCCAACGTCCTGAGATGATTGGCCAGCAGATTGGCTGGAGCCTCCCCGTTCCTCCCGCAAGCCGAACGGTTCTCTCCGATGTGCGCCAGCCCATTCAGAAAGGTACCGGTCGTCACGATCGCAGCCCTCGTCTCGAGCATCCTCCCGTCTCGCAGGGTCACGCCACGCACCTGCCGCCTGTCTCCGCCAACCTGCTCAAACGCCAGTTCGGCAACTTCCGCCTGCAGGATACGGAGATTCGGCTCGGCCTCCAGCACCTCGCGCATCCGGATCCGGTACCGCTGTTTGTCCATCTGCGCCCGCGGACTCCACACCGCCGGGCCGCGGCTCGTATTCAAAAGACGGAATTGAATGCCAACTGCATCCGCGACCTCTCCCATGACGCCGCCCAGGGCATCGATCTCTCGCACCAGGTGCCCCTTCGCGATCCCGCCAATCGCCGGATTGCAGGACATTTGCGCAATCAGGTCGGCATTCATCGTAACCAGGGCCGTCTTCAGTCCGATCCGGGCGCACACGCGCGCCGCTTCGCAGCCGGCATGGCCGGCGCCGATCACCACCGCGTCATAGCTGAGTCGCATTGGCGGCTGCAGGTCCTTACAGATATCCTAAAGAATCGCAGGCAAAGGAGACAGTCCCGTGAAAGTCCTCGTTCTCGGTAGTGGCGGGCGCGAACACGCCATTGCCTGGCGGCTCCACCGCAGCCCTTCCGTCCGGGAAGTGGTCGTCGCGCCCGGCAATCCCGGCTGCGCACAGGTCGCCACCTGCATCCGTCCCCCTTCAACCAAACCCGACGACTTGCTGGCTCTCGCCAATCTGATCCACCCCGACCTCACTATTGTCGGCCCTGAAGCACCCCTCGTCGATGGCGTCGTCGATCTCTTTCGGGCCAACGGCCACCTGGCTTTCGGCCCGGTTAAGGCCGCCGCCCGGCTCGAAGGCAGCAAAATCTTCGCCAAGGACTTCATGCTGCGGCATCGCATTCCGACCGCTCGCTATGCCGTCGCGACCACCGAAGAGGAAGCCCAAATCGCTCTACGCTCATTCTCCTATCCCATTGTATTAAAAGCAGATGGGCTCGCAGCCGGCAAGGGCGTCGTGATCTGCCCGGATCGTGCCTCTGCTCTTTCTGTACTTCATGATATACTTTCCGGCAATCTGGTCGGTGCCGCTGGGCGCCGATTGGTCGTCGAGGAATTCCTCTCCGGCGAGGAAATCAGTTTCATCGGATTGTGTGACGGGGAAACCGTCCTGCCGCTCGAACCATCCCAGGACCACAAGACGATATTTGAAGACGATCTCGGTCCCAACACCGGCGGCATGGGCGCGTATTCGGATTCTCGCCTGCTCTCCGTCGCTGACCGTGAATCTATCGTTCACACCATCATGCAGCCCGTGCTCGACGGCATGCAGGCTGAAGGTTCCCCCTTCGTCGGCTTCCTGTACGCCGGTTTGATGTTGACCGCCGACGGGCCCCAAGTGCTCGAGTTCAACGTGCGCCTCGGCGACCCCGAAACGCAAGCGCTGCTGCATCGCCTCGATTGCGACTTCGGCGCTCTCGTGCACGCCGCGGCCAGCGGCAGGCAAGATCCTCGCCTGTTGAAATTCCGCCAGTATCCGTCCATCTGCGTCGTCCTCGCCGCGCACGGCTACCCGGGGACGGTCCGCACGGGTGACCTCATCTTCGGTCTCGAGGACGCCGCCTCCACTGGTGCCACCGTCTTCCACGCGGGCACGCGCGCTGCCAAGCCCGGAGCCCCTTCGGGCCAGCCAGGTGTCGAAACATCCGGCGGGCGGGTGCTCGGCGTGACCCACTCAGGTTCCACGCTCCAGGAAGCCATTGCCAACGTGTACGCCGCCTGCGACAGGATCCACTTCGACGGCCTGCAGATGCGCCGCGACATCGGGCGCAAAGGCCTCAAACGCTGGCCGCGGTGACATCGCGACGCAAACCTCCGCGTCCACCCTCGTGGATTTGATTTCACTGTTCGTTTCAAACCCACCGCTTCCTGGCCGATTTGCAGCTTGACACCGGGCTTATGCTCGAAGTAGCCAGCCACCCATGCGGTGTGTCGGCATGGATCTTTGACAACTGCGAATATTCAGCGAAAACAACCTAAAGATAGCCAGTATAAGTCGATCATTTCAAAAAGAAAAGTCGACAATTGGCTTTGCTCCTTCAAATTTGTTTTCCGGCGCGCACGCCGCGACGTGTGTGCGACGCCCTCAGCCGCGCAGCTCCGCGACGATCTCGCGCGCGACCCGCCGCGCCTCTTCCACCTGGTCGCGGCCGAAGCTGATCGCTCCCACCCGCGGATGCCCGCCCCCGCCGTAGCGTTCGCAGATCGTCGCCAGGTTGTGCGTCGGCGGTGCCGCCGCCCACGGGTTGGACCCCACCGAGACCTTCGTCCGGAAGCTCGCGAGGCTCACCGACACGCTGTAGGTTGCCTCCGGAAAGAGCGAATAGGGGATGAACTTGTTGTACCCCTCCAGGTCGTAGTCCGCCACGTCGAACCAGATCACGCCCGCCTCGCACCGCGCCACCCGCCGGATGATCTCCGTCGATTGCAGGTGCCGCGCATGCAGCGGCTCGAACTGGGCCCGGATCTCGGCCTCGTCCAGGATCGATGCCAGGCTCTGCCGTTGCATCCGGCGGATGATCTGCTGCACCGTCTCGGACCCCTTCGAGGCTTCGATCACCAGCGTCAGCTTCATCGCCGGCTCCCTCATCGCCACCGCCTCGGCCGCGCTGTCGTACAGCGCGCCGTCGATGATCTCCGCCCAATGCACCAGCTCGGCCAGATCGGGAGCTTCCCAACCGTAGACCTCGCGCGCCACCCGCGCGATGAAGCCGGTGCAGGCGCGCGAGTCGGGGTCGAAGTAGAAGCGCTTCGAGTCCTTCCACTGCTCGTAGTGCGCCGCATCCTCCGGACTCAGAAACGCGCTCTGGTGATGGTCGAACCACCACGTCAGCTTCGGGCTGCTGGAGTACTTGAAGTCAACGATCGCGTTGACATCCCCGTCAAACAGCCCTTCCTCGAACAACTGGTCGGGCTTGTGCGCCATGCCGGTGTAGACCAACTCGGCCTGGGGATCGAATTTGGCCGTATGGAAACGGCTGAAGAAGGCGGCCGCGGCCGCCCCGTCGAAGCAATGATCGTGGTATAGAATGCGAACCTTCATCGGATAGGGCCTGTCCACTCGCGCGCCTCGCGCGGGCAAAGAAACCTTAAAGGATGCCTGATCGCCTGCCCTGAATGCAACCCGCCTACCGGCCCCGCGGGTACGGAAAGCGCCGCCGGGAGGCGCGATTTGGTCCGCCTAGGCCTCCGTTGGTCCTGTTGAATCGTGGCCTGATGCGCCCGTTACGTGGCCGGCTTCAGCACCGTGCATACCGACGCGCACACCGGCCCGCCGATGTTGAACGTCGCCGCCGCCCGGGCGTTCTTCACCTGGACTTCCGCCGGCGCCTTGCCCCGCAGTTGCAGCGCGCTCCAGCCGATCATCGCGATGCCCGTCGCGCCGACC
>JBEKHU010000065.1:0-12919 GCA_050012115.1 Bryobacteraceae bacterium
CAGACCAGCGAGAGCGTGCGCGGCGTGACGATCTCGAAGCGAGGGTCGGCGCGGATCGCGGCTTCCAGCTCCTGCGCCAGCGCGATGTGCTGCCGCAGAATCTGCTCGATCTTCTTCCGTCCGAAGTGGCGGAAAATGAACCACAGCTTGAGCGCCCGGAAGCGCCGGCCCAGCGCCACGCCGTAGTCCATGAAGTTGATCGCGCGCGCATTTTCGTTCGTCCGCAGATACTCCGGCACCAGCGAAAACGCGCGCCGCAGAATCTCCGGTTTGCGGCAGTAAAACACGCTGCAGTCCATCGGCGCGAACAGCCACTTGTGCGGGTTCAGCACCAGCGAATCCACTCTCTGCGCGCCCTCCAGCATCCAGCGATTCTCTTCCAGAATCGTCGCCGGCCCCGCATACGCCGCGTCCACGTGGTGCCACAGCCCCTCGGCTTCGGCGATGTCCTGAATCGCGGCCACTGGATCGATGCTGCTGACCGAAGTCGTGCCCACCGTCGAAACCACGCAGAACGGCGTCAGCCCCATTTCCCGATCCAGCGTAATCGCCGCCTGCAGCAGCCCGGGCACCATCCGGTACTCCGCATCCACGCCGATCTTGCGCACATTCTCCTGACCGATGCCCAGCGACAGCGCGCCCTTTTCCACCGAGGAATGCGCGTGCTCCGAGGCGTAAACCACCATGCCCGTCCGCGCGCCGCGCTTGCGCAGCGCCGGGTCGGCCTGGGCCCGTGCCGCGGCGATGGCGTGCATCGTGGACGTCGAGGCCGTGTCCAGGATCTGGCCGAATAACTCATCCCCCAATCCGACCCACTGCCGCAGCCACTTCAGCACCACCTGCTCCAGTTCCACCTGCCCCGGCGCGGACTTCCACAGCATTCCGTTCGTGTTCACCGCCGCCGCCAGCGCCTCGGCCAGGATGCCCGGCGCCGCCGCGCTGTTGGCGAAATAGGCGTGAAATCGAGGGTGGTTCCACAGGCTCAGCGCGGGCACGATCTGGCGCTGGAAGTCGGCCAGGATCTGCTCCATCGGCTCCGGCTCCTCGGGCGCCGAATCCGGCAGCGCGTCCACCACCTCCCCCGGCTGCACCTTGGGCAGAACCGGCAGATCGCGCGCGTGCGCCAGATAGGACGCGATCCAGTCCACCACCTCGTAACCGAAGCGCCGGAATTCCTCCGGCGGCATGTCGAACCCGCTCATCGCTTGTTTCCTTTAATGCCCGCCTTCGCCGCGCCATGTGAACGTGCGGCGAATATGACGTTTCACCCTACCAAGATATAGAATGTGAGCGGCCCTGGTGCCCTCCAAATGAATTCCTCAACCCAAACAACATCGCGCCGGTCTTTTTTGACCGGTTCCGCCGCCGCCACCGCGGCCTTCACGATCGTCGAGCCGCAACTGGTCCGGGGCTGGGGCTCCGAGAAGCTCAAGGTCGGCCTGGTCGGCTGCGGCGGCCGCGGCACCGAAGCCGTCTACAACACCATGGTGGGCGACCCGCGCACCGAACTCGTCGCCATGGCCGACATCTTCGAGGATCATCTCGAGGGCAGCCTGAAGACACTGAAAGCGCGCCCCGAGATGCAGCCCTTTCAGGACCGCATCAAGGTCAATCCGGAGATGCGCTTCGTCGGTTTCGATGCCTACAAGAAGCTGCTCGCCTCGGGCATAGACATCGTCTTCCTGGCCACGCCGCCGGCCTGGCGCCCGATTCACTTCGAGGCCGCCATCGAGGCCAACAAGCACGTCTTCTGCGAAAAGCCTTTCGGCACCGACCCGGTCCACGTCCGCCGCTTCATGGACGCCGCCAAAAAGTCGGTGGAGAAAAAACTGACCGTGGTTAGCGGCGCGCAGCGGCGCAGCGATCCCTTCTACCTCGACATGATCTCCAAGGTTCACAACGGCGATCTCGGCGAAGTGCTCGCGCTGTACGCCTATTGGGTCGGCAGCCCGGTCATCCAGAACCCCAACGGCCGCAAGGAGGGCTGGGGCGACTTCGAGTGGCAGCACCGCAACTGGTACTCCAACCTGTGGATCTGCGGCGACCAGATCGTCGAGCAGCACCTGCACAACATCGACGTCTGCAACTGGATCATGAATACCCACCCGGTCAAATGCTGGGCCAGCGGCGGCGCCGTCTGGCGTCCCAAGGGCACCGAAATCTACGGCAACATCTACGACCACGTCTCGGCCGACTTCGAATACGAGAGTGGCGTCCACATGTCGAGCTACTGCCGCCAGTACGACCACTGCTTCGAGCGCGTCAACGAAGAAGTCCTCACTTCCAAGAAGCGCATGACCTGGAACCAGACCCATGGCGGGCCGGGCTACCCCAACGAGCACGGCAAGCTGCTCAAGTCGATCCGCGGCGACGGGCCGTACGTCAACGAAGGCATGGCGGTGGCCGAGTCCACCATGACCTGCATCATGGGCCGCGAGGCCGCCTACTCGGGCCAGTTGATCACCTGGGACATGATGATGAACTCGCAGCTCGACCTGTTCCCCAAGGGCGACTACGACTACAACATGAAGTGGCCGGCCACGCCCTTCCCGGTCCCCGGCGAGTACAAGTTCATTTAGCGTCTTCTAAGATTCACCACTCTGGTAGATGCCGCCCCGGTTCCGAGCCGCGCCCGGCTGTTTCAGAGATGGAATGAGAAGGCCGGCCCCGGCGGGATGCGTTAAGCTCCCAATGGTGGCGCACTCGAAGTGCAAAAGGAGGCCGGCCATGAAGCAGAATAACACTATCGAACGGAGTCCGAAGCGCGGCGCGGCGAGCCCGCGCGGGCCGCTCACGATCGGCCTGGACCTGGGTGACCGGAGTAGTCGTTACTGCGTGCTGGATGGGCCGGGCGACGCTGCTGGAGGCCCGCACGGCACTGATCAATTCGGCGCGCGGGCTGACCAAAGCGCTGGGCGAGCGGCTGCCCGCCTGCGACGCCGACAATTTGAACGCAGCCAAGATGGTGGACCTGCCACAGAGTTTGCAGCAGACGCTCAAGCCGTTGTTGGAAGCAGTGGAAATGCTGACGAAACAGATCCACCGAGAGGACGTCAAGCTGGAGCAGATCGCCCGGGAACAATATCCGGAAACCCAACTCCTCAAGCCAGTGAGCGGAGTCGGGACCCTGATCGCTCTGACGTTTATCTTGACGCTGGAAGACCCGCAGCGTTTTCAAAAGAGCCGCGACGTGGGCTTGCGGCCCAAGCGCAGTGAGTCGGGCCAGAGCCAGCCGCAGTTGCCGATCACCAAGGCAGGCGACATCTATCTGCGGACGCTGCTGGTGCAGGGCGCGCATCACATCCTGGGATGGCGCGGGCCGGAGACGGATCTGAGAAGGTGGGGATTGAAGCTGGCCCAGCGCGGCGGGAAGAAGGCGAAGAAGCGGGCCATCGTCGCGGTGGCGCGCAAGCTGGCCGTGCTGCTGCATCGGTTGTGGGTGACGGGCGAAGTCTACGAGCCGCTGCGCCACAGCCCGGCCCGGCCGCGCTCGCGCCACGCGGCCGCGTCACGGCGGGCGATGCAGCAGCTGGATCAGCAGGCGTCATGCGGTAGCGTAGCAGCCGGTGGATCAGCAGGTGGTGGAACGAATTGAAGTTTGGTAGCAAATCGCCGAGTGCGGGTGACTGCGAGGTCGCGGCGGAACAACGTTTCTGGCAACAGGGGCGTTAGCTCGATACTGAGATGGCAGCACCCGTTCGAAATTGAGGACCCCAACCGGCACCGGAGCACACCGCTCCAGCAAGAGTGCGAATGGAAGCAGGGCGATTCGGCGAGAGCAGAAAAACTTCCTGAGAACAGTAGCAAGACGCGAGGACGCTGCGGCGCCTCCCGTCGGTCGGCCAAGACCGGCAGGAACGAATGCGAGAAAAACCTCTTGACTGGGTCGGCCTTCTCATGGAAGCCGCGACCGTGAAGGAGCGGTTCTCATGGAAGCCGCGACCGTGAAGGAGCGGATTTGTCCCGCCGCTCCACCATTGTTCCCGAGCCGCGACCAAAGCGAGCGATCCTACGAGCCCGGCGCCGCCACGCGCCGTTTCAGAGCTTGCTACGCTCGGTAGAGCCATGCGCCGCCTCGACGAAGCCTTTGCCACCGACGAACTGGCGCTGGTCTACATCGCCAAGCGCTTGAAGGAAGCCCAGCGTCTCGAGGACCTCCTGACCACCGCGGGCCTGGATTATCTGGTGGAAACCGATACCTACCGCGGCGGCTTCATCTTCGTCAGCGAACGTGTCGGCGCCTTCTTCTACGTGCAGCCCGCCGCCGAGGCGCCTTGCCGCGACCTCATGACGCGGAACGGTTTCAAACCCTACGACAAAGGCCCGTCTTCCGCTCCGCAGGCCTGATCTTTGGCGGCCACTCGTCTCCACCCGCCACCAGCCGAGCCCCACGCGGCACGGCGCATACTCCCCACCAATCGTACTATCGGTCCAAGGCCACCAGGTTATTAGCGGCTATTGACGGTTTTCAGCCTATTCAACACCCGACCCGACACAATGGAAACAGTGTGCTGCCGAACCGCTGGCAACCGGAGCGGTGTTCGCGAGCCTGGCCCGACTCGAGGTCGCCCTCCCAGGTAACTTGCAGCTCGCCCGAATCGTCCGTTAAGAGTAACTTAGGGACAGAGTGGTTCTGTCTGCGGCCCCGCGAGCCGCACGGGAAAGGAGACTCGATGAAGGGTTCCATTTGGTTGTTCGGCGGCCTGGCCCTGGCGGCCACCGTCTGGGCTGGCGACCCCTGGAAAGACAAGAAGCCCGCCGACTGGTCCGAAAAGGACCTGCAGAAGTTCCTCAACAAGTCGCCCTGGGCCAAATCCGTTCCAATGCAGTTTGACTCCAGCCGCATGAACCGCGGCGGCGGCGGTGGCCGCGGCGGTGGCGGCATGGGCGGTGGCGGCGGCTACGGTGGTGGTGGCATGGGCGGTGGTGGTGGCATGGGCGGCGGTGGCGGTATGGGTGGTGGTGGCGGCCGCGGCGGCATGGGCGGTGGCGGCGGCTACGGCGGCATGGGCGGCGGCGGTGGCACGGGCAGCCCGGATGGCAGCGACAACACCCCCGCGGCCCTCGTGCGCTGGGAAAGCGCGCCGCTGGTGCGCGACGCCGAGGCTCGCTCTGAGTCCAAGGAATACAACGACGCCGTGGCCGGCTTCTCCAAGGACTACTACGTCATCTCCGTCGGCAGCATGGGCGCGGAGCGCCGCGGCGGCTGGGGAGTCGGCGGCGGCGAGGGCGGCTGGGGCAACCAGAATCCGGATCAGACCCCCGAGCAGGCCGAGGCCCGCCGCAAGGCCATGGACGCGCGGCTGATTCAGGTGACCTCCCTGACCCGCGCTGGCCAGCCGGTCCCTCCCGAGCGCATCGAATCGGCCACGGGGTCCCGGGGACGCGTGCGTCTGTTCCTGTTCCCGCGCACCCTGGCCCTGGACAAGAGCACCGAGGAACTGGCCTTCCAGACGGCCCTCGGTCCGATGGCCATCAAGACCAAGTTCAACCTCAAGGACATGTCGCAAGGCTCGGAGCCGGGACTCTGACCCACCCTCCGGCCGCGTGCCCGCACGGTGGATTCAGGAGTGGATCCACCGTGCGCGAATCGCGTTTTACCGTGTTTTTACCGTGTTTTGACCGTAAAAACACCAGCTTTTTGCGGTTCCTCGTAATCACGGTTTTCTAAAGGACTTAGCCGTATTGCGCCGCAAAAACGCTCGCACGATGCGTGTAACTATCGCATTTGAAAGGACTTACGCGATTTTCACGGTGCTTCACGGTGGATCTGTGGCAAATAAAGGACTTATTGAAATTCAACGTGCATTTAGCGGTACATTAACATGCGTCACCGTGCGTCACGGTGGATCTGTTGCAATGATTGGAGTTGCGCACATTAAGGTGCCACATTAACATGCTGCACCGTGCGTCACGGTGGATCTGTGGCAAACAAAGGACTTACAAACATTAACATGCGCCTTTTTGCATGCGCACTGTGTTTCACGGTGGATCTGTTGCAATCAAAGGACTTATTGAAAAAACAGTGCGCACCGTAAAATCACGGTTTTTGACCCTGTTTTGGCGCTCCGCCCGGGACCGCTTCTTACGCCGGCGCGAGGGTCGAGAGCTTCGACTCGCGCCGCGCCTCGTACGCTGCGATGGCCTCGCTTTGTTTCAGAATGTAGCCCAGTTCGTCCACGCCCTCCAGCAGGCAGGTCTTCGAAAAGGGGTCCACCGGGAACTCGCACTTCTCGCCCTGGCCGTACGTCAAGGTCTGGCTGGCGAGGTCGATGCGGACCGTTCCTGTGGCCCCGAGCGCCAGCAGCCGGGCATGCACATCGCGCGGCACGACCACCGGCAACAGCCCGTTTTTCAACGAGTTATTCTTGAAGATGTCGGCGAAGCTGGTCGAGAGGACGGCCTTGAATCCGTACTGCGTGAGCGCCCACGGCGCGTGCTCGCGCGACGACCCGCAGCCGAAGTTGTCCCCCGCCAGCAGCACCCGGCACTCCCGCGCCGCCGGTTGGTTCAGGATGAAATCCGGCTTCGGCCGCCCGTCGGCGTCGTAGCGGTAGTCGTAAAACAACTGGTCGCCCAGCCCCTGCTTGGAAATCGTCTTCAGGAAGCGCGCCGGGATGATCTGGTCCGTGTCGATGTTATCTACTGGAAAAACAACGACTTTACTCTCAAATGCGGTGAACTTTTCCATGGCTGGTTCCTCTCTAACCAAGCAGCGTCCGCGGATCGGTGACGACGCCCGTCACGGCGGCCGCCGCCGCGGTCAACGGGCTGGCCAGGAACGTGCGCCCGCCCTTGCCCTGGCGTCCTTCAAAGTTGCGGTTGGAGGTCGAGACGCTGTACTCGCCGGGCTGTAACTGGTCTCCATTCATGGCGATACACATCGAGCAGCCGGCCTCGCGCCACTCCGCTCCGGCCGCGCGGAAGATCGCGTCGAGCCCCTCCGCCTCGGCCTGGCGCTTGATCGGCTGCGAGCCCGGCACCACCAGCGTGCGCACGTTCGGGTTCACCTTTCGTCCCTTGAGGATCGACGCCGCGGCGCGCAGGTCGGGCATGCGCGAGTTGGTGCAACTGCCGATGAAGACCACGTTGACGGGGTGGCCGAGGAGCGGCTTGCCGGGCTGTAAATCCATGTAGCGCAATGCCTTGGCCAGCGTTTCGCGCTCCACCGGGTCATCCACGGCGGCCGGGTCCGGCACCGCGCCGGTGATCGGCATGCCCATGCCCGGGTTGTTGCCGTAGGTGATCATCGGCTCCAGCGCCGAAGCGTCGATGTGCTCCGCGAAGTCATGCCGCGCGCGCTCGTCGGTCGGCAGCATACGCCAGCGCGTCAGGGCCGCCTCCCAATCCGCCCCTTTGGGCGCGAAGGGCTTGCCGTACAAGTAGTTATAGGTCGTATCGTCGGGCGCGATCAGGCCCGCGCGGGCGCCCGCCTCGATCGACATGTTGCACACCGTCATGCGCTCGTCCATCGATAAGGCGCGGATGGCCGAGCCGCAGAATTCGAACACACAGCCCGTGCCGCCGCCGATGCCGATCCTGGCGATCAGCGCCAGAATGATGTCCTTGGCGGTCACGCCCGGCCGCAGCGCGCCGTTGACGCGCACGGCGAAGCTGCGCGACGGGCGCTGCAGCAGGCATTGGGTGGCCAGGACGTGCTCCACTTCGCTGGTGCCGATGCCGAAGGCCAGCGCGCCGAAAGCGCCGTGTGTGGCAGTGTGCGAGTCGCCGCAGACCACGGTCATGCCGGGCTGAGTCAGGCCGTTTTCGGGGCCGATCACGTGCACGATGCCCTGCCGGTCGCTGAAGTAGTCGAACAGCGGGATGCCGAACTCGGCGCAGTTGGAGGAGAGCTTCTGGACCTGGGTCAGGGCGATTTGGTCCACGATCGGCATCGACTTCGGGGTGGTCGGCGTGGAATGGTCGCAGGTGGCGAGCGTCAGGTCCGGCCGGCGGACCTTGAGCCCGCGGCTGCGCAGCCCGTCGAAGGCCTGTGGCGAGGTCACCTCATGCACCAGGTGCAGGTCGATATAGAGCAGGGCCGGCGCGTCCTCCGGCTCGGCAACGAGGTGCGAACTCCAAAGATTCTCGATGATCGTCATGTATCGGGACATGTTGGTTTCTCGATTCTGGAAAAACTGCCTCTTGGCTAGGTGACTGTCTGAGCGATTTCGTTAGCGTGGTCGCACCATGCCGGCATGGGAGTAGAATAGGGCCGTGCTCGGCTTCGTACCAGCGGTCGCTGCTCTCGTCGTTGTGATAGCGCTGTATTTCGTAGTCCGAAAGTGGGGTCGGCCCGATTTTTGGATATAGCGTCGTCATTGTGAGCACTCTTCACTGGGCCGTTCTCCTCAGGCCTGCTCCGCTAACGTCTTCCTTGCGACACGCCACCAGGTGACTACCGAGTAGTCGTCGCGAGATTTAAGTCATTTATAATCAATTGGCTACCGTATCAAATGACTCATTTGTAGTCATCCGGGCCTTCTGCTCCAGCCGGCGCGTTGCCCTGCGGACGCAGCCGCGGGTCGCTGGATCCGGCTCCTTCACAGCGCCTCGCAAATCGCGTCACCGACCTGAGACGTGCTGGAAGGCGCACCTTTGGGTTTCAAGTCGGCCGTGACGCGGCCGCTGTTCAGAATCTGTTCAATCGCCCGGTTCACCGCCGCGGCCTCTTCCAGCAATCCGAAGCTGTATTCGAGCATCGCCGCGACGCTGCCGATCGCGCCCAGCGGATTCGCTTTGTTCTGTCCGGCGATGTCCGGCGCGGAGCCGTGGACCGGCTCGTACAAGCCGGTGAACGCCCCCGACGGCCGCTTTGCGCCCAGCGAGGCCGAGGGCAGCATGCCGATCGAGCCGGCCAGTACCGCGCCCTCGTCGCTCAGGATGTCGCCGAACATGTTCTCGGTGACGATGACGTCGAAGCGCGCCGGGTTCAGCACCAGTTGCATCGCGCAGTTGTCGACCAGGACGTGCTCCAGTTCGATGCCGGGGTAGTCGGCGGAGAGTTCGACCATCACGCGGCGCCACAGTTGCGAGCATTCCAGGACATTGGACTTATCCACCGAGGAAACCTTCTTGCGCCGGTTTCCGGCGAGGTGGAATGCCATGCGGCCGATGCGCGCGATTTCGGCGCGCGTGTAGGTCATCGTGTTGAACGCGCGCTCGCTGTCGCCGGAGCCTTCGATGCCGCGCGGCGTGCCGTAGTAGATGCCACCGGTCAGCTCGCGCACGATGATCATGTCGGCGCCGGCGACGCGTTCGTTCTTGAGCGGCGAGGAGTCGATCAGCGCGGCGTAGGTGCGCACCGGGCGCAGGTTGGCGTAGACGCCCAGCACCTTGCGGATGCCCAGCAGACCGCGCTCGGGGCGCTGGGCCGGCGGCGCGTTGTCGAACTCGGGCAAGCCGACCGCGCCGAGCAAGGTGGCATCCGCATCCTGCGCCAGGCGCTCGGTTTCCTCCGGCAGCGGCTGGCCGGTTTTGTGGATGGCGACGCCGCCCAGCAGGCCTTCGGTGAGCTGCAGCGTGTGGCCGAACTTGGCGCCGACGCGGCGCAGAACCTTCACCGCTTCGCGGGTCACTTCCGTCCCGATGCCGTCACCGGGAAGGACCAATACATTCAACTGCATAGCGTATCTTAAGCTCCTCGAGACTCAACGCGCCGGGCCTGTCTTTATTGTCCGACGCGAGCGGCCGGCGGCGGGCGTCGTTCAGTCGCCGCTCACCGGAACATCCTTCGCCATGCGCTCGCTGAGCTTGAGCGTGCGGATGATGGCCAGAATCTCCTGGTCGGCGACGTTCTTCTTGCGGTCGGCAATCTCGATGAAGCCCTGATAGACAATGTCGATCTCTTCCTTGGAGAGGTTGTAGCCGAGGTGCTCGCACTTGGAGCGCAGGGCGTGGCGGCCGCTGTGCTTGCCGAGAACGAGCCGTCCCTCGGGGATGCCGATGCTCTTCGGATCGATGATCTCGTAGGTCGTCTTCTCCTTCAAGTAGCCGTCCTGGTGGATGCCGGCTTCATGCGCGAAGGCGTTGGCGCCGACGATGGCCTTGTTGGGCTGGGGTCCGAAGGCGATGAACTCGGTGAGCAGTTTGCTGGCGGGGTACAGGTGCTGGGTGTTGATCCCGGTGTGGTAGGGCAACTGGTCCTTGCGGATGCGGAAGGCCATCACGACCTCCTCCAGCGAACAGTTGCCGGCGCGCTCGCCGATGCCATTGATGGTGCACTCGATCTGCCGCGCGCCGCCGACCACGGCGGCGATGGAATTGGCACTGGCGAGGCCCAGATCGTCGTGGCAATGGACGCTGATAATGGCGCGGCCGGCGACCGCGGCGGTGATGCGGGCGATCAATTCGCCGTATTCCTGCGGCACGGAATAACCGACCGTGTCGGGCAGATTGACGGTGCTGGCACCGGCATCGATCACGGCCAGAGAGACCTGCTCGAGGTAGTCGTAGTCGGTGCGCGTGGCGTCTTCGGCGGAGAACTCGACGTCCTCGACGTAGGTGCGGGCCAGCGTCACCGCGGCGCACGCCTCGTCGAGAACCTGCTCACGGGATTTCTTGAGCTTGTACTTCAGATGGATGTCGCTGGTGGCGATGAAGGTGTGGATGCGCGGGCGGCGGGCCGGCTCGAGCGAGGCGGCGGCGCGTTCCACATCGAGCTTGCAGGCGCGGGCCAGCGCGGCGACGCGCGCCCAGGGCAACTCGGTGGCAATGGTGCGCACGGCTTCGAAATCGCCCTCGGAGGCGATCGGAAAACCGGCCTCCAGAATGTCGACGCCCAGCTCGGCGAGCTTGTGCGCCATGCGCAGTTTCTCGGGGACGTTCATGCTGCAGCCGGGCGATTGTTCGCCGTCGCGCAACGTGGTGTCAAAAATGAAGACGCGGTTTTTGTCGAGCGTCTCGGCCATGGCTATCGGCTCTCCTTAGTGACCGGAGTCCCGGTGTGGGACTCCGATTGAAGGTTGTCCCGAGGGGCGGCCTGTTGCTCCGCGCCCGCAGGATGCTTCCTTCCATTGTCTCTGGGCGGGCGGCGATGGGACAAATTTATAGTTGCAGCCTATTGGATAAGCCAATCGCATGTGATAAGATTCATAAATACATTGAGTCGTTCTTATTCGAATGGTGAGGAACGAAAATGGAACTCTATCCTTTGAAAGTGTTCCTGACGGTCGCGACGGAGCGAAGCTTCTCGCGCGCCGGGGAGAAGCTGCTGCGGACGCAGCCGGCGATTTCGCTGGCGGTGCAGAGGCTGGAGGCGGAGCTCGGGGAGAAGCTGATCGACCGGACCGGGCGCGAGCTGATTCTGACCGATGCCGGGCGGCTGGTGCTGGAGTATTGCCGGCGTTTCGACAACCTGGAGCGCGACCTGGAGAATGCGCTGGCCGAGCTGCGCGACATGGCCTCGGGCCGGTTGGTGATCGGGGCCAACGAGACGACGTCGCTGTACCTGATGCACCACATCGTGAACTACCGGCGGCAGTATCCGAAGGTGAAGGTGCAGGTGCGGCGGACGCTATCGAGCCGCATTCCGTCACAACTGATCGACGGCGACCTGGAGCTGGGCGTGATCAGCTACGACCCGGAGGACGACCGGCTGGACTCGCACGTGATCTACATCGACCACCTGTGCTTCGTGGTGAGCCCGGCGCACCGCTTCGCGCAGCGGGAGGCGGTGTCAATCCGCGAGCTGGGCATGGAGACGTTCATCGCGCACAACGTGCTGTCGCCGTACCGCGAGGTGGTGCTGAAGGCGTTCCAGCGTTCCAAGGTGCCGCTGAACATGGACGTCGAGATGCCGACGGTGGAGACGATCCGGCTGATGGTGGCGCGCAATGAGGGCGTGGCGTTCGTGCCCAAGATGTGCGTCGAGCAGGACCTGGAGCAGGGGCTGTTGAAGGAAGTGCGGGTGGAGGAGCTGATCGTCGAGCGCAAGGTGCGGCTGATTTTCCCGGCACGGCGGGTGCTGAGCCACGCGGCGCAGGCGTTTCTGGAGATAGTGAAGGGGCCGGAGGGGACGAAATAGGCTCATTGGGCCGGCGCCAGAGCTCGCTCGCATTTCTCACAGCGAGGCGGGCGGACATCCTCGACCGCTCAGCGAAAACACGGGTGACAGACGGCTCTGTCCACACGGCGCAGATGAGACAAAGCGTTGAGAGAGAGAGTTGTGGGCGCCTAGGACAGAGACGTCAGTCCCCGGTTTTCGCTGCCCACGCGGCGCTTGCGGGGTGGATTCAATGCCGGCCTAATGGCCGTGGCGCAACTGGATGCCGAGCTCGCGGAGCTGGCGCGGGCTGGCGGCAGAGGGGGACTCGCACATGAGGTCGGTGCCCTTGGCGGTTTTGGGGAAGGGGATCACGTCGCGGATGGAGGATTCGCCGGCGAGGAGCATGACTAGGCGGTCGAGCCCGAGGGCGATGCCGCCGTGGGGCGGAGCGCCGTAAGTCAGCGCGTCCAGCAGATAACCGAACTTGCCCTGCGCCTCTTCGCGAGTCAAACCGATGGCGTCGAAGACCAACGCCTGGATGTCCTGGCGATGGATACGGATCGAGCCGCTGCCCAACTCGGTGCCGTTCAGAACGATGTCGTAGCTGCGGGCGCGGCAGCGCGCCGGGTCGGCGGTGAGCAGGCCGAGATCTTCTTCCTTGGGTGAGCAGAAGGGGTGGTGCGCGGCGGCCCAGCGCTGCTCCTCGTTGTCCCATACGAACATCGGAAAATCGACGACCCACAGGAACTTCATGAGCTTGGGGTCGAGCAGATTGTGGCGGTCGGCGAACTTCTGCGCGGCGGCCAGGCGCAACTGGCCGCAGGCCTGGAAGACGGTCTCCTCGGGGCGCTGGCCGCTCGGCTCGGAGGGCCAGCCGGCGAGGATCAGCAGATCGTTTTCGCCGGCGCCGCAGAGCGCGCGCACGCGGGCCAT
>JBEKHU010000066.1:0-9080 GCA_050012115.1 Bryobacteraceae bacterium
ATTCGACCCTGTTGTTGCTGAACACCTGCTCTCCCTGTGCCGCAGCCGGGGCGGACTGGGATTGTGCGCCTGCTATCCGCGGGACATCTGCCAGATTGCCGCCTGCATCAACGCCTATGAAGAACGCCCCGCCCAACTGTCCCTGGGCGATCTGGAACGCGCCGTCGACCTCTATTTCGCGGAAAATGCCCAAGTCGGCGTCAACGGCAGAGTAAATTAGGCGTCCCGCCACTAACCCAGTTGCGCTTCAGAGAAACGGGCCCTCACGCCCGCGCGAATCGCCTCGGAGCGGAAGCCCTGTCCGGTTCATCCAACCGATGAACTTACCGAATACTCTTCCTCGGGCGTAAGCTGGAATGTTATGCGCAGCCTCGTTCTGTTTGTTCTTTCCGCTGCCGCCTCATTCGCGGCCAGCAGCCCTTTTGATGGCCGTTGGGACATCACCATCGCCGGCGATAGCGCTCGCGCCTGGTGGCTGGGGCTGGAAGGCGTAGGCACCCAAGCCGCTAAGGGCACCTTCGTCAGCGACTACTGGGGCGACCTCAACAAGATCGATGAGATCTCCGTGAAAGGGAATGAACTCACGTTTGGTTTTCGCCACAAAGAGGGCGACCGCGAGCTCCACGACATTTACACAGCCCGCATCGAGGGTGGCAAACTGATCGGCACGTCCACTCGCGAGGGCTCGTCCAATCAACCCACGCATTGGACGGGCGTGCGCGCGCCGGTCATCCCTGACAAGGACAACGGCATCTGGCGCGAGGGCAGACCCATTGCCCTTTTCGACAAGAAAACCACGTCCGGGTGGAAATCGCTGACGCCCGAGAAGCCGTTCGGCTGGACCGTGGAGGATGGCATCCTCAAGAGCGCCGGCGGCGCGAGCAACCTGATCTCCGAACAGAAGTTCTGGAACTTCAAACTGCATGTCGAGTTCCGCCTGGCAAAGCACTCCAACAGTGGCCTGGGTCTGCGTGCGCGCTACGAGGTTCAGATTCTCGATGACTACGGCCAGCCGCCCAACACGCATGGGAACGGCGCCCTCTACAGCCGCATCCTGCCGAGCGAAAATGCCAGCAAGCCGGCAGGCGAGTGGCAAACCTACGACATCCGCCTCGTAGGCCGCCAGGTTACCGTTGTGCTCAACGGCAAGAAGATTATCGACAAGGGCGAAATCGAAGGCCTCACGGCCATCGCCAGCGATTCGAATGAAGGCCAGCCCGGACCGCTGATCCTGCAAGGGGATCACGGACCGGTCGAGTTTCGCGCAATCGTCGTGACGCCGCTGGTGAAGTAGACGCGAGAGTAAATTCCGGCGCTGCCCGCGGCGCGCGAATTATCCCTTGGCTTCCGCCTCGGCCCGGCTGAGGAGTGCCCGCATGTAGGCGAAGCCGTACGCGGTTTGCGCATAGCTGCCGCCGACCATGGCGGGACTGTGGTCCAGGATCACAATGCCATCGAAGTGGACGTCCCGCAGAGCCTTCATGATCTTGTACATGTCGTAATAGCCGTCGTCCATGAAGGTCTCGATGAAGTGCGGCAACGGCGCGCTCACGTTCCGGAAATGGATCTTCCAGATCTTCTCCGCACCGAAGTACCGGATCATCTCGTCCGGGTCCTTGCCCGTGAGCTTGCGCCCGCCCTCGAGCCACGTCCCGCAACACATGCAGATGCCGACGTTGGGACTGTTGGCGATCTCGAGTGCCCGTTTGTAGCCTTCGAAATTGCCGAAGATGCAGCGTGGAACGCCGGCCAGCACCGGCACCGGCGGATCGTCCGGGTGGATGCCGATCCGCACGCCGGCCTCTTCCGCCACCGGTGCGACCCGGCGGATGAAATAAGTGAAGTTCTCCCAGATCTCGTCCTTGGTGAACTCACGGCCGTGGGAGAGTGGCTCGTAAAACTTCTGGTCCAACCACCAGCCGTACTTGTCGGGGCTCGCCATGTCGAACTCTCTCGCCCGGGCGCCGCGCACCATCGCCGTGCCGCTCGACCAGATGCCGTTGCCCATGTGGGCGTAGGTCGTGTAGTAGATGCCGGCCTGCCCCAGGTTACGCAGATACTGCGTGTACTCCTCGATCTTCTGGTCGCGCCCCGGCAGGTTCAGGGTCACCTCGGGCATGTTGTGCACACTCGGGTTCCCTATGTTCCATACGCTGATCCCGGCGTCGGCATAGCGTTTCTTGATCTGCAGAAACCCGTCGGCCGTGCGCAGGTCGGGCGTCGAGCCGACGCTCACAAACTCGGCACCGATCTGGCGCAGGAAGAGCAGTTCCTCGTCCGTCGGCTTCGGAGATGACATGGCACAGAGCTTGATGCCCGGCGCGCTCTTGTGCACGCTTGCGGAGACCTTGCCTGCGGTCGACAGCAACGCCGACCCGCCCAACGCCCCGGCCAGAGCGAGTTTCCCGAACTCCCGCCGGCCCGGATTCAACCCTTCGCCGTCAGGGTTCCCATTCGAATCTGGCCTGATCATAGACCACCCTCCTTTGCAGCTCCTGGACGTACAGCTTTATCGAGATTACAACCGGCAGGGCCACCGGTGCACGCAGACGCGTCCGGACTCACAGACCCTGCGCCGTCAGACAACCATCGACCGCTAGCACCGCGCCAGAGATGAACGAGGCTGCATCGGAGGCCAGAAACAGGGTCGCCTCGGCGACATCGGCAGGCGTTCCAATGCGCCCGAGGGGATGGAACTTCAACACGGCCGCGCGGGCGGCCGCGCCGATGGAAAACGCCTTCTCCAGCATTGGCGTCTCGATGTAACCCGGGCAGATGACGTTCACGCGGATGCCTTGCGGGCCATGGTCGATCGCCATGGCACGGGTCAGGCCAAGCAGGCCGGTCTTCGAGGCATCACCGGCCGGACAGCGCGCCCGTGAGAGGTATTCGTGAGCCGAAGAGATATTGACCCGTGATCTCCAGAATCGGCTGGAACCGCGGCAGGTTTTTCCAATCATCGCGACCGACCGATTGGGGAAAGCACGCGTGTTCGCGGCGGGGACGAGCGCGATGCTCGCGAGAGAACTCATAGTGCCACCGTGAACGTTGAAGCGGCTGAAGATCTCGCATAGTTGCGTAGCCGACTTCGCTATTCCGCCGCTCATCCCCGCAAAACGGTACCGGATGCCGTGCCGTTTCAGGCGCTCTGCCTCGCGACGGTCCAGACCTCGGATGAATGCCTTGACAGAGATCCACTAGCAGGCAGTCACCTGGCATCCTAGATACTTCACGAATGCTTCCTGCACCGGGGCGGCGTGCCGGCCCGGGGTGACGGCGACATGATGGCGGTGTCCCATGGAGCCGATCGTTTGCAGCGTATTCTGGAGTTGCGGAATGCGAGCCACACCCGCGCAGCCGAAAAAGTCCGCCGGAACCGGATCGTCCGTGAACGCACCTTCGCCGAGATAGAACTTCAGTTGGCCCTCGTCAGTGACCAGGTTGCCGAAGGTAAATGGAACAGGCGCGATGCGCCCGGTATTGCATCCATATGACTTCCCTTCGCCTACGGCGCTGATCAGAATCAGATGATCGGTCACCTGGCCTTTCCCGGTCATCATGCTCTGCGGGACGGGACCGCAGTGGAAGAGGATGCACTGATCGTCCTCTTCCCCATAGTTGTTGTTCCAGTCCAGACAGGTCGCAACGTCGCCTGATGCACGGCTCAGCGCATACATGGTCACAGCGCTGCCGATATCGACCTCGCACGCCGCAATGACGCCGCGTTCGTTCATCTCGCTGAGCAGAACGCAGGGGGACACATTCAACTGCTTCTGCAGTTCGATCCAGCAGCGGACGGCGACCGCCCCAAGGGAGCCTTCTTCGACGATCTGATCGAAGACCACACCCAGCTTCGCCAGCGTTTCCACCGCCGACGGCGGGACGCCATCCCAAGAGGCGTAGCTCGCCAATCTGTGCAGCTTGGCCTGAACGCATGGGTCGGACACGCCCGTGCACGCGACTCTGGCGAAGACGTCCGAGAGGTCCAGCGTTTCGACCGTGACCCCGTGCTGCTGCAAGGTGAGTTCGTCGATCCGGACTGTCTTGAAAGCGGTGGTTCGCGCGCCAATCGCTCCCACCACCAATGAGCGCATGCTCCCGACCACCCTGCACAGGCGGTCGAAATACTCGACGTTCGACCGAAACCGCTCGCTTCTTGGATGGACGGTGTGCGGCTGCAAGGCGGTGAACGGCACGCGATACTGGCGCATGACGTCCATGACCGACATCTTTCCGCAGAAGGCATCGCGCCGCTTCGCGGGAGCCATCTGGTCCAGTTCATCCGGATAGGCCTGTACCAGGATGGGCACGCCCGCGTCCTTCAACGCCGCCACGGCGCCGGTTTCGTCGCCGAAGTTCGGCAGGCACAGAATCACTCCGTCGTATTTGCCTGCTTTCTGCTTCAGGAAATTCGCGTAGATCTGGCCTTCCTGCGCGGTCTCCACCGCGCCGTGGCGGGTCAGTGCGGCGTCCAGCGACAGGACCTCATGTCCCAGGCCTTCCAAGACTTCCAGCATTTCCTGGCGAGCGGCATCGAGAAGCGCGGCGGGAAAAAAGCCACGATTGCCGATGAATAAAGCGAACTTCGACTTCTTAGGGTTCACCATTGGCCAACTTTCAACAGGTCTTGTCAATCCGGCCCCGGAGAGATGCGTGAGCAGGCTCAGACGGCCACGGCCTGCCGGCCGTACACCTGCCCGTACACGCCTTTTAAGAACTTCAGCCCCTCGGTGGCAAGCTGTTCGGGGGAATCGGCGAGCTTCCGCCAGATACAGCAGAGCTTGACGACACTCTCGAGGCCCGGGTCAAACGACTCAATGGTGATGCAACCGTCGTAGCCTATCTGTTTGAGCGCCTGGAAGAAGGGAACCCATGGAACCATGCCGGTGCCCGGTATGCCGCGCTGGTTCTCGCAGGCGTGAACGTATCCCACGTGGCCGGCGGTCGAGAGCACGGCCGCCACCATGTCGTCCTCCTCGCGGATCATGTGGAACGTGTCCAGGTGCACCTTGACGTTGGGCAAGCCGATCTCCTGCACCAGCCTGACGGCATCTGCAGCGGTGTTGATGAAGTGCGTTTCAAAGCGATTGACGGTCTCGATGCCGAGAACCAGGTCCGAGGTTTGTTGGGCGTGGGAAGCGATCTCCCGCATCCCTTCCGCGCTCCACTGCCACTCGGCCGCCGTCGGCATTTTGCCGGTCAGGTACCCCCATCCGCAGTGAATCAGCCCCGTCAGGATTTTCGAACCCGCTTCGTTGCTCAGATCAACGAGTCTCTTGCCGAAATCGATCCCGTTTCTCCGGATCATTGGATCGGGCGATATGAGATTGTACTGCTCCGGCATGCCGTACCCAGTGTTGATGGTCAAGCCAAGATCGCGGGAGGCAGCCTTCACCTTCGCCGCCGGGAAACCGTCAGGGTCGAAAGGAATGATTTCGACGGCGTCAAAACCCAGCCGCTTGCACTTATCCAGCAGCGGGAGATCGGTCTCGATGAAAGTCTCGCGAAACAACAGTGAGTGTATTCCGAATTCCATGTTTACGCTTCTCCTTGGCAGAATCTCCAGGCCGAACCCGCAACCTGCCCTATTTTGCGCGCGTCCGGCAGCAAGTATCCGGAGTTTCCATTTTGGACTCCCGACTCCCATTCAGTTTACATCCAGCCACCGTTCTTCGATCCTGCGCGTTGCATTTCTTCTCCGGGAGCCGTCTTTGGCTCGACCAAACTCCAATTTCGCCGTACCGGGAAAATCCAAAATCGGGCAATCCCGTCCTTTCAGTGCATCCCACAAACATCTCTCCGGTCCCTGCGTCCAGTTCGGCCTGATTTCGCCGTGTCATCGCCCTCCCGCTGCTCAGTCGCCAGCGCCAGCGTGCGCCGTTCCGGCAAACGCTTTCTCGTGGTGATCCTGAGCAGCCCGCCGCCCACCGTCGAAGCAGTGAACCGCTTGAAGCAGACCGTCGCGTTCCGCCGCTCGAACGCCGTGCGCGTCATGGTAATTGACTCTTCCGGGGCGGGCCCGAAGGACAGCGGCGGGACATGGAAATCGCTCGCGTCGTCCACCGGGGGAGTTTGGAACGGCGCCCCGAAAGAACTCGACGCCAGCCTGCTCGTCGTTGCTCCAGTGGAGAAGGCGGGATCGGAAATCGACGCCCCAAGGCCAGTCGCGCCGGCTGCCGCCAACCCCGTTCACGCGCGCTTTATTCGCACCCGCGAGCAGTATGCGGGCTCGGGGATGGCTTCCGACCTTGGCCCGGCGCATGGCTGGTTGATCGTCAAATCGCCGTTCAGCAGCTTGCAGTTCGAGGAGGACGACCGGGCCGGAACCTACTAGGTTCGTGCGCACGTCACTGTTTCCATGTGTCTCAGCAGAATCAAATAGTGAGCCAGCAAGCGCCAATTAACATGCAGGCAGCACACCTCCAGGACATGGCCCTTTTTACTCATTTCACAGGCCGGTTGGATATGGAATACTGATTCAGATGCGCAATAGATCCTATACTTTGCTGTTCGCCCTCACGGCCGCAGTGGCCTGGATTGCGCCCGCTCGCTCGGAAGATCGTTCCATGGTTCTCCTTTTCGGTCCGACCGGCGCGGACCACGCCCAGCAGGCCGCTCATTCGGTCGCCGCGACCGCGCTCAATTGGCTGAAGCTCCCCGGCGCGACCGCCGAAATCCGGCGCCCCGGCGTCGCCGACAGCCAGGAACTCTCCAAGTTCATGCAACCCAAGGATATCGAGCAGGCGCTGCTGGACGCCGCCAAGAGCTCGCGCGACATCGATCTGATGAGTTTCATCAATGCTCTCGACAAGTCCACCTACGCCAGTGCGCGCCGTTCCGGCAGACGCGTGCTCGTCGTGATCCTGGACAGCCCGCCGCCGACTGTCGAAGCGGTGAACCGCTTGAAGCAGACCGTCGAGTTCTGCCGCTCGAACGCCGTGCGCGTGATGGTCATTGATCCTTCCGGGGCGGACTCGAGGGACAGCGGCGGGACATGGAAATCGCTCGCGTCGTCCACCGGGGGAGTTTGGAACGGCGACCCGAAAGAACTCGACGCCAGCCTGCTCGTCGTTGCTCCAGTGGAGAAGGCGGGATCGGAAATCGACGCCCCAAGGCCAGTCGCGCCGGCTGCCGCCAACCCCGTTCACGCGCGCTTCATTCGCACCCGCGAGCAGTATACGGGCTCGGGGATGGCATCCGACCTCGGCCCGGCGCATGGGTGGCTGGTCGTCGAATCGCCGTTCAGCAGCTTGCAGTTCGAGCAGAACGACACGGCCGGAACCTACCAGGCTCGCGCGCGCGTCACTGCGATGGTCAAAAGCGCGGACGGCAAAGTCGCCTGGCAGGCGAAAAAGGAAGTGACGCTGAAAGGCCCGCTCCGCAAGCTCGCGGAGCGTCGTGCCGGCAATCTCTATTTCCTGCGCGAAGTCCGGTTGGCGGGTGGAAAGTACACGCTGGAGGCGCTCGTAGAAGACCTGATCTCGAACAAGTCCTGGACCTGTAGCGAGCCTCTGAAATCCGGCGTGAACCTGCCCGGCTTTGCTGTGAGCGGCGCGATGTTTGTCCGAACACTGAACGAATCCGCCGACAGATTCGAGTCGGATCAGGTGTTGAGCCACGAGGGCCGAGCTCTGGCGCCGTTGCTCGACCCATCCTTCCGCGCCAACGTGGAGTTCGAGCTGGACCTCTACTTCATCGTGTATCCCGACCTCCGCGGCGGGCAGCCGGACATGAGCCTGGAGATTCTGCACGACGGCCAGGTCGTTGGACGCACGCAGCTCCCCTTTAACGACAAGATCCGTGACACTACCCGAGAAAGCCAGGATGTCGGTTCGGCGGCCTATGGCGCGGGTCACGGCGAACAGAAAGGCCAATTCCCTTATCTGGCCACCATCCGCGACGCCTCATTTTCGGCGGGCGAGTACGAAGCGCGCCTGACCGTGCGCCAGGATCGCCAGACCATCACGCGCAGCGTGCCTTTCCGCGTCGTGCGTTAGTCTTTCCTGCCGGCGGCCTTCCGGCCGGGCTCCGTTTGCAGTAGTGTGGACAGGGATTATGTCGCGCATAGGCTTTGCTCTCATGGGGCTCGCGTTCGCCGCGAGCACGACTCAGGCGCAGGCTCCGAAGGAACAGACCGGCCTGCAGTTGCGATCGGGCGGCGTGGAATACCGCCTCGCCCGCAGCGGAACGGAAGTGCGGCTGGAGTATTTTGGCCCCGCAGGAAAGGCCGCCTGGGCCAAGCCGCGCGGCCTGCCCGTGGCCGGCGACCTGCAGGGAAGAATCCAGAACCAGCCCATCTCCGCTGCCTCGATGAATCTGGTCGCTGAGGTCCCGCGAACACTCTCTCCCGGCGTCGAGGAGCTCGATCTGACCTACCGGCACCGCACTCTGCCCTTCGAACTGCATGCCATCTATACTGCCTGGGGCGACACGGGCGTCTTCACCCGGCGACTGGTGCTGATCAATACTGGTGAACGCGCGCTCTCCGTCAACTCGCTGGCTTCCCTCGCCTGGCAGCTTCCGCCGGGCGCGTACAGGCTCGATTATCTGTGGGGCGGCTGGGGCCAGGAGCGCCAACTTCATTCGGAGAAGCTCGGGCCGGGCGCGCGCGTTTTCTCGTCCGCCCGCGGACGCTCGACGGAACTGTATTCGCCGTGGTTCGCGCTGTTCAACAATACGCTCGGCGTGGGCTACGCCGCTCAGCTCGCCTGGTCCGGCAACTGGAGCATGAGCTTCGAGCGCGCGCCGGGCTCCGGTTCGTCGGCCATTGAAGACTCCCCGTTGAACGTCGTGCTGCGGGTTCAGTTTGACAGCGACGGAGCGCTGACGCTCGAGCCCGGCGTTCCCTTCAAACTGCCCGAGGTCGCATTCACGGCCACGGCCCTCGCACCAGACCCCGGCGATCTCGACGACCTGGCCAACCGGCTGCACCGCTACCAACGGCAATACGTCTTCGCGCATCACCCCGCCAACACTCCCCCGCTGGTGCAGTTCAACTCCTGGTATCCCTATCAAGGCAAGGTCCATGTCGACGAGCTGAAGCGCTGCGCCGACTCCGCTGCGGCGCTCGGCGCGGAAGC
>JBEKHU010000067.1:0-9030 GCA_050012115.1 Bryobacteraceae bacterium
CGCTGGGGAACTGCGTCGGGTAGCCGACCAACTGGCTCTCGCCGGCGATGTCGATGCCCATGTCGGCCAGCCGCGCGAAGACGTAGGCGTAGGTCGCTCCCGAGAGGTTCCAATAGGCATTGGGGATCGGTTTGAAGACGAAGCCGGGCTCGCCCTGCGCGCCGTCCTCGGCGGAGATGGAGCCGATCTCATCGACGGTGGTTTGCGTGGCGGGCGAGAGGCGCTGACGGATGGACTCGATGAAGCCGACGCTGTTCAGGAAGCCGTCGGCGTAGGCGAAGTAGGTGTGCTCCTGGATGTCCATGTTCTCGTCGGGCGCGGGCACGGCGTAGAAGTGGTAGCTGATCATGTCCAGCGGAATGCCCGGCTTGTGATTCCTGGGGTTGAGGAAGTACTCGAAGTAATGCGCGTCGTGGGTGGGGGAGGCGAGCGCGAGGGCGACGAATTTCATCCGCGGCGCGACCTTGCGGATGGCGGCGGCGATGGCGTCGTAGCGCGCGGTGTACTGCTCGGGCGTGGTGTCGTGCTCGAACTCGACTTCGTTGAAGATCTCCCAGTAGTCGATCTTGAAGTGATAGCCCGACTTGTGCTCCTGGCCGAGCTCATCGACGAAGCCGCCCGCGGTGTACCAGGAGACCAGCCGCGCGTAGTAGTCCGCCAATTCCTTTAACGAGGGGTCGCGCAACTCGGTGCCCTGGGTGTAGTTCCAGACCGGCTGATCGGGGTCGGCGGGGTAGGGCACCGGTTTCTCGGTTTTGAACATCCATTGGGGGATGGTGCTGAAGTTGAGGATCACCGGGTGCGGCGCGGTGGCGTTCAGGAAATCGATGGTCATGGGATCGATGAGCGAGAAATCCCAGCTGGTCTTGCCGGCGGCGGGCGGCTCGAGCTCGGCCACGGCCAACTTGGGGTAAGGCAGCCAGGGGACGTAGCGGACATAGTCGGCGCCGAGCTTGCGCAGCTCCTCGTAGGTGCGGTCGTGAATCTTCGAGCCCGGCCGCAGCGGCGGATTGACGACCACCTGGAGCGTGGCGGTGGTCTTCGATTCGCGCACGACTTTGTCCCAGTGGACGGTGACGGGTTCTGCCAACAGCGCGGCGGAGCACAACAGGAAAAGGACAGGTTTCATTGCTCAACTCCTCATTCAGACAATACAGTTAACGGCGGGCGCTCAGGCAGAGAGATAAGAGCCCGAGAAGATCTCGAAAAAGATCGACGGCCGGCGCGGGCTCCAGCCGAAGTAGCGCGTGGCCTTGGTGGAGCCGACGCGCTGATCCAGCACCAGGCAGTCGGCCATGGGGCCTAGATGCGCGCGAGCCTGATCGAGCGGGATGAAGTCGATTTTGCCTTCGATGCCGCAGGCGCGGGTCACGGCCAGGGCGATCTTACGGACCGGTTGCGGCAAGCCGCAGCAGGCCACGAACAGCTCGCCGGCGGCAGGCTCGTTGAGCGCACGGACGTAGAGATCGGCCAGGTCGTCGGCGTGGATCGAGGACCAATGGTTGAGGCCGTCGCCGACGACCTTGACCGCGCCGTGCTGGCGGGCATCGCCAAACATGGCGGCGACGAATCCGCCGCGCCGACCGTAAACCATGCCGGGGCGGAGCACGACGCCCTGGACGCCCTGGGGCTTCGATTCGAGAACCAGTTCCTCGACCGCCGGACGCCAGGCTACGAGGGCGGGAGGGTGCAGCATCGACACCTCGCCCGCGGTGCGGCCTTGCGTGTCGCCGTAGACCCAGACGCCGCTGGTATAGATGAATGGCTTGCCGGATCCCGCGAGGGCGGCCAGCATGGATTCGACGGCGGCACGGTCGATTGCGCCCGCGTCGGGGCTGTGGGCCAGGGCGGCGTGGATGACGCCATCGGCCGCCGCGGCGGCGGCGCGCAGGAGTTCCAAATCGGTCAGGTCGCCGAGGAGCGCCTCGTGGCCCGCGGCTTCCAGTGCGGCTTGCTTATCCGGGCTGCGCGCCAGCCCGATGACGCGGTGGCCGGCGAGCCGCAGGGCTTCGGAGATGGCGGAACCGACGTAGCCGGTGGCACCGGTAACCAGAACCTTCATGGAAGGCAAAAACCTCCGTCGCTGGTGAGTCTATCAGGAGCGTGTGAAGGGATAAATAGAAAAAGGGCCTCTAAATGGCGTGGAGGCCCCGGGACTGGGATTCTCGGGGCCTCCTTCAGAGGGGCTTGCGAAGAGCTGGGCCTCTTCGCTGGGATGCAAGTAAGTCGATGACGACTTTAATTGTTCAGTATTCCTGCAAGTTGTATGCCATTCGCCGGGCGATTGAGAAATCAATGAATTTCGGAGTCTGTTGACTGAAACAGGCTCCCCCGCGCGGGGCATTTGCCCCAAAAGTGCTCTCCGCATGGGGGTTATCCCCCATATGGATCGGTTCAAACCACCCGGCGCTCAGCAGCCGGAGCCGAAGTCCTTTTCGAAGGCCGCGGCCAGCGGTGCGCCCCAACCGTTGTTCGGTGTCATCTTGCCGGCAAAGAAGCGCAGCACGGGGGGTTCCTCGTAGAAACTCAGGCCGCCGATGAGGTCGCGGTGGTCGTGGAGCCACTTCAGGCGGTCGGCGGCGTAGAGGTAGTGGGAGATGGTGTAGACGCGGCGTGGGACGGCGAGGCGCAGGAGCTCCATGTCGGCCGGGACGTCGTTGCCGTCCTTATCGCGATCCATCGAGACCGAGCCGCGCTCCATGCCGCGGATGCCGGAGGTGAGATAGACGGCGGCGGCGAGGGCGCCAGCGGGGTACTCGGACTGCGGCACGTGGGGAATGAAGCGCATGGCGTCGACGTGGCAGGCCAAGCCGCCGGCGGGGGTGACCACCGGGACGCCCTTCTCCTCGAGCAGGGCGACGAAGTACTTGACGGCGTCGGCGGAGGAGCCGGCGACTTCGAGCTGAACCATCTCGCGGATGCCCACGGCCATGGCCTCGATTTCCTTGGAGGACATGCCGCCGTAGGTAAAGAAGCCCTCGTAGACCGGCAGCCAGGGACGGATGGCATCATGGAGGTCCTTGCGGTTGGTGGCGATGAGGCCGCCGCGGACGCTGCAGCTCTTGCGTCCGGAGAGGTAGCACAGATCGGCGACGCTCATGATCTCACGGACGATGTCGCCGATGGAGGTGTTCTCGTAGCCCGGCTCGCGCTGGCGGATGAAGTAGGCGTTTTCCGAGATGAGGCTGCCGTCGACGACCAGGAAAATGCCCAGCGGCTCGATGAGCGCCTTGACCTGGCGGAGATTCTCAAGCGAGAAGGGCTGGCCGCCGATCAGGTTGGTGGTGGCCTCCATGCGCACGAACGAGACGTTGGCCGGGCCGGCCTTGTCGATGGCCGCCTTCAGGCGTCCGAGGTCCATGTTGCCCTTGAAAGGGAAGGAACTGGTGGTCTTCAGAGCCTCGTCGGTGTACAGCTCCAGCACTTTGCCACCGGCCAGGTCGAAGTGGGCCTTGGTGGTGGTGAAGTGGTAATTCATGGGCACGATGTGGCCGGGCTTGACGAAGGTCTTAGCCAGGAGATGCTCGGCGGCGCGGCCCTGGTGGGTAGGCAGCAGGTATTGGTAGCCGAAGACGTCCTTGACCGCGTCGAGGAGCTTGTAGAAGCTCTCCGAGCCGGCGTAAGCGTCGTCGGATTGCATCATGGCTGCGAGCTGGTTGTCGGTCATGGCGTTGGTGCCACTGTCGGTCAGCATGTCCAGGAAGATGTCGCGGGAGCGGAGCAGGAAAGTGTTATAACCTCCTTCCTCAATCGCGGCCAGGCGCTCGCGCACCGGGGAAAGCCGCGTCTGCTGGACGATGCGCACCTTGTGCATCTCGATAGGGATCTCGGTTCCGTTGGATAGACGTATGCTCATATGTTTTTTGGGGTGGTGGGGTATCAGATTAAGAGTTTCGGATCGGACAAAGGCCTAGTATTTCGTATAGCGATATTTAGAAGCAAGTCGGAAACGCAAAATAATCGGCCGCCGGCGAGATTGGCCGCGGTTTTACCCGGCGATGCAGAGCCCGGCGCGGCGTCTGCTCGCTGCCCGAAGGGATGGCGCCGGGGCGTTCGCCGCTGACCGAGGGCGGGCGAACGGAAGCGAGACGTTGTTAGAATCGTGGGCGAACCTCATGGCCACTCCTTCCAACAAAAAGAGCATGTTCGTCACCGCCGACGGCAGCAAAGTGTTGTTCACCTTCATCCTGGTCAGTTCGCTGTTCCTGTTGTGGGGCTTCTGCAACGGGATGATCGACGTGATGGACAAGCATTTCCAGGAGGAGCTGGGACTGAACAAGTCGCAATCGGCGTGGGTGCAGTTCGCGCATTACCTGGGCTACTTCCTGATGTCGCTGCCGGCGGGGTGGCTGGCGAGCAAGCTGGGCTACAAGGTTGGCATCGTGACGGGGCTGCTGCTGGTGGCGTGTGGGGGATTCTGGTTCATTCCGGCGACGCACGTCAACGAACTGGTGCACAGCGGGGGCGTCTCGGCCAACATGGCGTTCGTGGCCTTTCTGGCGGGGGTCTGCCTGATCGCGACGGGCCTGACGTTTCTGGAGACGATCGCCAATCCCTATACGACGGTGCTGGGAGACCCGCACTTCGCCGCCACGCGCATCAACCTGGCGCAATCGTGCAACGGCATCGGCTGGATTCTCGGCCCGATCGTCGGCAGCCTGTACTTCTACTCCAAGAACGCGCAGGGCGTGAGCACGGGCAGCCAGACGCTGTACATCCCCTACGTCGGCGTGGGCGTGGTGGTGGTGGTGCTGGCCGTGGTGTTCTACCTCGCGCCGATTCCCGACATCAAGGCCGAGGACGACTACCACCTGGACGACGCGGGCGCAGGCGGGGCGAAGTCGATCTGGGCGCACCCGCATTTCGTGCTGGCGGTGGCGGCGCAGTTTCTGTACGTGGCCGCACAGGCCGGCATCTTCAGCTTCTTCATCAATTACATGGTGGCCGAGCCGCCGCCGATGCCGGCCGCGTGGGAGGCGGGCATGAAGAGCGTGGCCGCCAACTCGAGCTTCCTGCAGGGCTGGCTGCTGGGGTGGTTCGAGACGAGCAAGGCCGGGGTTCTGTCACTGAGCAACAAGGGCGCTTCGAACCTGGCGTCGCTGGGCTTCGTGTTCTTCCTGGTGGGGCGGTTCACGGGCGCCGGCCTGCTAAAGAAATTCTCGGCGCACAAGATGCTGGGGCTGTACGGCGCGCTGAACGTGGTGATGACGTTCCTGGTGTTCCTGAAGCTCGGCTGGGTGTCGGTGGCGTGCGTGTTCCTGAGCTACTTCTTCATGTCGATCATGTTCCCGACGATCTTCGCGCTGGGGATCTTCGGGCTGGGCGCGCGGGCGAAGAAGGCCTCGGCGTTCATCGTGATGGCGATCATGGGCGGGGCGATCCTGCCGAAGCTGATGGGCTACGTGGCGGATGTGTTCGACATGAGCCGCGGTTTCATCGTGCCGATGGTGTGCTTCGCGTTCGTGGCGTTCTACGGCTTCAACTGGCCGAAGTTCAGCCAGGCCGAGTCGCTGAACGGCGTGCGCGCGGAGAAGGTACACGCCTGAGCGGCGGGGAGTGCGAGGCCGGGGGGCCTGGTCACTGCATCTTCACGGAATCGTCGAAGGCCAGCTCGATCTGCACGCTCTGGCCCGGTTCGATCTTCACGGGCTCGGGTGTTCCCGGAGTTTTGAAATACATCCCCATCGAAGATCCCGTCGGCGGCGGGCCGGACTGGCCGTCGTAGTTGCCCTGCGGGTCATAGGCCGTAACAACATACACGGGCGACTGAGCCACGTCGGAGAAGATTACGGTTTCATCCTTGGCAGAGGCAGACGCTGCCCCGATGGGCATGACGTTTCCCTGCACGAAATCAGGGGAGTCGAACAGGAACAGGAAGATAGGATGCTTGCTGTCCACCTGGCCACTCCCGGTGTAGTGCAGCTTCACCTTGAGCACCCGGGGTTCGGCCTTCTTCTCAGCCGGCTTCTCCTGTTGCACGGCCGGCGCTGCCAGCGCCAGCAATCCTAGTACAAGACAACCATAGAATCGCATTGGTGAATTCCTTTCCGGATCGGACCAAAGCCAGGCGCAGGGCCACACTGGCGTACTCATCCATCTGGACTACGCAGCGCCGGCCGGAGAGGTTCCATGCGCTACGCAAGGACCGCTCAGGCGGATTGTCCGCCCTCCGTGGCGGGGGTCTTCGCGGCGATCGCGAGTTGATGAGCCAGGAAGCGTTCGGAGCCCTCTTTGCCCAGGTAGCGCTCCAGCCAGCGGCGGTCGGTCTTCTGCAGATCGGCGACGATCAGCCCGTCCAGCGAATCGCCGAAGCTGCGGTCCACGTGGAAAGTCACGAGGCGGCCGCCCATCTTCAGGTACTGCCGCACGAGCACGGGCATGGCCTCGCCGGTGGGCTCGAGGTCCGAAACCCAGGACTCCATCTCTTCGATTGTCTGCGGGTGCGGCAGGTTGTTCACCGGCAGGTGGATGAAGGGGCGGCGGGGCTTGACCAGCGCGGCCAGATCCGGAGCGCCGGCCAGGCGCAGCAGGGTATTGGCCATGAGGACGCGGCTGGCCTTCTGGTAGCTGTTGCTGATGCTGACCGGGCCGAACAGATAACGGTAGCGCGGGTTGCGGGCTACGAATTCGCCGATACCTTTCCACAGCAGCAGCAGCGGCTGGAAGGAGCGCTGATGCTCGCAGCGGATGAAGCTGCGGCCCAGCTCGAGGGCCGGCGTCACGCGCCGGAAGAACTGCGGGTTCAGGCGAAACAGAGTGCGGGTGTAGAGCCGGCCTTTGGCCCGGTCGACGCCGCAGAGGCGGTAGGAGCCGATGATTTCGCGCCGGTCCACGCGCCACAACACGAGGTGCTGATAGGTATCGTCGAAGTCGTCGAGGTCGGCCGATTTGCCGGTGCCCTCGCCGGCCTGGCGGAAGGTCTGTTCCCGCAGGCGGCCGATCTCGCGGACGGTGAACGGACACTCGTCGCGCGTGCACAGCCAGACCTGCCAGGGACCGGACTCTACCAGTAGCCTGTCGGCCGGCAGCGTGTCCAACTCGGCGCGCAGCCAGTCGGCGGGGATGGGCTCAAACAGCGGATCGTCCTTGCGCAAGCGACGGCGCGCCATCGCGGTGCGCGGCTTGCGATGGGCCAGCCAATACGTCCGCCGGCGGAGCAGTTCGGTGGTCTGGACATCGTCCAGCGATTCGAATTGAGCGGCCGCGATGGGGTGGCCGATGCGCAGCCGCAGCACGTGGCCCTGCTTGTTCAGCACCTCGCGCGGCAGCAGCGCCGTGCGGAGGAAGGGGTGGACGATGCCCGCCAGTTGGAAGAAGGCGCTGTTGGAGCCTTCAAAGTACATCGGCAGCGCGGCCGCGCCGGTGCGCTTGACCAGCGCGGCAGCCGCGCGGTTCCAGGCGCAATCGTGGATGCCGGGGTGGCGGAAGTGGATGTGCGAGACTTCGCCGGCCGGAAAAATCACCAGCATGCCGCCGCGCTCCAGCCATGCCAGCGCCTCGCGCAAGCCGCGGCGGTTGGCGCGATTGGCCGATTCGCCGCCGAACGGGTCGACCAGGATCAGCCAGGGGAGGATCTCGGGCAGCGAGGCGAGCATGTTGTTGGCCAGGAGGCGGATGTCGGGCCGCACCTGGGCCAGCCGCCAGATGACCGCGGCGCCTTCGACCATGCCGAAGGGATGGTTGGCGACCGCCACCAGCGGACCCTTTTGGGGGATGCGGTCCAGGTCCTGGTCCGAGACGTCCAGATCGATGCGCAACCGCTGAAAGACTTCGCCGATGAATTCGAGCCCGCCGGCGGAGCGCCGGGTCTCGTCACAGAGGCGGTCGAGAGACTCGAGCTTCAGCAGCTTGCTCAATGCGCCGGTCATGGGCGCCAGCAGCGGCTTGTTCACCATGCGCCGCAAGGCCCCGGCAAACATCTGCGGATCGCCGGGTGGGGAAACGTTGGGAACTGGCATCTTCCTTACAACTACAGCAATGAATTAACGATCGTATGAACGCTGAGTAAATCGTTTGCTTGGCGCCTATTGAATCACATCCGGACACCAAACGCACGGCCTTCCGCGCCGGCCGGGAATCCCCCGGCGGCGCCCCACTTTTCCGACAGCCTGTTAAGCTGGCAGCATGAGGATCTTCTTATCCGCTTTGAGTGTATCTCTCCTGGGCCTCGCGGTGTGCGCACAAACGCCCGCTGCCCAGAGCCCGGCAAAGGCCGCCGCCAAGAAAGCGCCGGCCAAACAGGCCGCGCCCGCCGTGCCGAAGACTCCCCGGCCGGACGGGCTGTACACGACCCTATCCACGTCTTTGGGCGACATCACGCTGAAGCTGTTTGAGGACCAGGCGCCGGTCACGGTGAAGAACTTCCTGGGGCTGGCCACGGGGCGGAAGTCGTGGGTCGATCCGAAGACCCAGCAGAGAGTGAGCCGCCCGTTGTACAACGGGCTGACCTTCCATCGCGTGATCCCGGGCTTCATGATCCAAGGCGGCGATCCGACCGGCACGGGCATGGGCGGAACCGACGTCATCGTTGACGAGTTCGACCCGGCGCTGACCTTCGACCAGCCGGGGCGCCTGGCCATGGCGAATGCCGGTCCGCACACCGGGAGCTGCCAGTTCTTCATCACCGATTCGGGACCCCGTCTGCCGATTCACCTGAACGGGAAACACACCATCTTCGGGCAGGTGGTGGAGCACCAGGACGTGGTCGGGCAGATCGCGCGCGTGCCCCGGAACGTTAAGGACAAACCCAACGTTCCGGTGGTCATCAAGAAGGTCAGCTTCGAGCGTTGGAAGGACGGCAAGGAAGCGCCCGTGTTCCCGCCCGCGGCAACGAAAGCGGGCGCAGCGAAAAAGGGCGCCAGCGCCGCGGCGAAGAAAGCCACCACGGCGCCGGCCAAGTAATAGCATCCCGGCCCGCCGTGCGTGCACGCGGCCGCGAGGTCAGCGCGGCGCGGCGGCGGGCTCGATCGTTTTGGCGTCGCCGGGGGCGTCCATCGGCACTTCGGCGAAGAAGACCTCTTTCAGCGTGCG
>JBEKHU010000068.1:0-9013 GCA_050012115.1 Bryobacteraceae bacterium
GGGCGACTTGAGTTCCCGTCGCCCGGACTGAATGGCCCGCCCCCGCATCCTCGTCGTCCGGCTCGGCTCGATGGGGGACATCCTCCACGCCCTCCCGGCCGTCGCGTTGCTGCGGCGCACCTGGCCGGACTCGGCCATCGACTGGGTGGTCCATCCCAAGTGGCGCGACCTGCTCGCCGCCAATCCGCTCGGTCTCGATCCCATTTACGTCGACCGCAAAAGCGCGTCTTCTCTGCGCCAGGCACTCTCAAGGCTCCGCGCAACCGCCTACGACTTCGCCATCGATTTCCAGGGTCTCATCCAAAGCGCCATCGTCACCCGCGTGGCGCGCCGCGCCGCGGCCTACGGCTTTCATCGCTCGTTGGTTCGCGAGTGGCCGGCGGCGCTGTTTTATACGCACGCGCTCCGGACCGCCGAGCCGCACGTCGTCGGCCGCAATCTGGCTCTTGCCGTTGCCGCTGGCGCCGCGCCTGGCCCAGTCGAGTTCCTGCTCCCGCCGGGCTGCCCGGAGGGGGAGCTGCCGGAACGCTTCGTCCTGGCCGCGCCTCTGGCCGGCTGGACTGCGAAGCAATGGCCGCTCGAATACTACGCTCCATTGGCGCGCCGGCTTCGGGAGTCGTTCGGCCTTTCGCTCGTACTCAACGGCCCGCCCTCATCCGAGCCCCTTCTGCGCACCGTCGCAGGCGCGCACGTCCACATTTCCGGCCTCTCCGGCCTCATAGACGCGACCCGCCGGGCCACCGCCGTTCTCGGTCTCGACTCCGGTCCCATGCATCTCGCGGCCGCCTTAGGCAAGCCGGGAGTCGCCCTTTTCGGCCCCACCGATCCGGCCCGCAACGGGCCTTATGGAAATTCGTTGACCGTGCTCCGCCATGCCTCCGCCATGGGCACTTACACGCGCGGCTCGGCTGTGGACCCGTCCCTCCGCGCGCTCACGCCCGACATCGTCTTTGTTGCTCTGAACGAAGCTCTTCTCAACGCCCAATCTGTCGGCGACGCTCAACCCGTCAGCAACGCCCAATCTCCTCGCAACTCTCAACCCGACCTCGAGGCCCAATCCCCGCGCAACGCCCAATCCACTGCAGCCCCCGCTTCGGACCCCCCCGCCGCGCGCGCCAACGCCTCTGCCGGAGATTCGGCTTCCTGATGCCCCTCTTCCCCGAGCGCTACCCCGGCCTCGTCCAACGCCTGCGCGTCCCTAACGGTATTCTCGTCGTGGGAGATTCGGTGTCCTGATGACCCTTTTCCCCAAGCCCTACGCCGACCTCGTCCAGCGCCTCCGCGTGCCCATCGGCATCGTCGTCGTCGCCGGCTTCGGCTGGTTCGCCCGCCCGACCCTCGTCTCTCTCCTCGCCGGACTCCCCCTCGCCGCCGCCGGACTCGCCCTCCGCGCCTGGGCCGCCGGCCACTTGCTCAAGAATCAGACCCTGACCACCTCGGGACCTTATGCCTGGGTGCGCAATCCGCTTTACCTCGGAACGCTCTTTGCCGTCGCCGGCTGCCTCGTCGCCGCCGCCCAGCCCCTCCTGGCCGTCATCACCCTGGCCGCTTTTCTGCTCATTTACACCCCCGTCGTCGAGCAGGAGGAGCAGCACCTCCGCACGCTCTTCCCCGACTACGAAGCCTACGCGCAGCGTGTGCCGCAGTTCCTTCCTCGCCCGCCCCGCCAGCCGCCCGCGCAGCGCTTCTCCTTCCAGATCTACCAGCGCAACAAAGAGTACAAGGCCCTGCTCGGCTTCCTTTGGGCCTACGCTTTCCTCCTCGTCAAGGCGCTCCTCTAACCGCCCGTCGCGGAGACGACGTTACCACGGAAACACCTCACGCGCGGGGGACACCGAGGCCAACTCACCTCCATCCAGGACCACCAACTCTTCTGCCGAGGGCGACACCAAGGCGTCCGCTTCAGGACGCCGTAGGTGTGTCCCCGCGCTACCAATGAGCCGCGGCTGTGTTTCAGAGCCGCGACCGTCAGGGAGCGGATGCGTTGTTTCTGCGCCGCCCGCTTCTGAGAGCCGTCTGTCCCCCGGCTCTCACGCCCCGCTTTTCATACTCGAGGCTGCCGCTGCACCGCCACGCCTTTGTCCCAGACCCAGCCTCAGTTGATCATTCGTATTCGTGCCTGTGGGAATGTGGGAATCGCCCGGGCGATTTCCAAGGGCGGTGGCCAAGCGCGGAGAAGCTTGTAAAACCCGTCTCGGGTTTTCCACGCTTTCCACCCTCCGGCATTTCCATAGGCTCCGCCGCCGCTCCGGCTCGTCATTCTTTCCTACCCCACAAACCCCTTTCGCACCGGGGCACACCGAGGCCAATCGCGCCCGCGAACTTTCCGTTCCCGTCCCCAGGCTCGACATTGCCCTCCAACCTGTGCTCCTGCTCACCAGCCAATCAGCCTCTGTCCCTTTTCCCCGATCGTCTGTTTGACGTACTTCGTGAATTCCTGCCACAGCAGGTACCCCAACGCGTCCGAAAGGTGGCTCCTCTTCGGATTGCTCACTTTGTCGATCTCATTCGAGTTCGGCGCGTACCCCACCTCCTCGAAATCCGCCATCAGTTCCTCGCACCGCGGATCGATCAGCAATGTCGTCGATCCGTCGGCCGCCCTCAGCTTGCCGTTCACCAGCCGCACCCGCAACGCCACGCTCGGATTCGCCTTCGGGATCTTGTATGTCACCGCCAGCTTCCCGTATTGCCCGAAGTAGTCCTCGATGATCTCCTTGTCGTTCGTTCCTGCCGTCTGCATATGGCTCGACGACGCGTCTGCGTAGATCACCACGCCCGCCGCCCACGTCGGATACCGCCTCGTGAACTCCTCGCACGCGTCCAGCGTGCTCGCCCGCCGCAGCACGATCTCGTCCAGCACCCGCACTGTGTCCTCGTCCCGCTGCGCCACCACCGAGCACATCGGGCTCACGTTGAAATCCAGCGCCCACAGCAGCGGCAGCGTCCGGTCCGCCTGCTGCTCCTCGACGCACACCTTCCGGTCGAAGGCGTGGTACACCAGCCCGCTCTTCGGATTCAGGTACTCGCCTAGCACCTCCTGTCTGTAGAACGATTCGTCGTAGCTCGCTTTCAACCGTTCGTAGAAGTCCGGCACCTTCTCCAGCACGTGCCGGTTCTCGCTCGCCCTCGCCAGCACGCACGAGTATCCCTCCGTGTCCCCGCGGATGAACCGCCGGTACACCCAGTCGAATCCCTTCGGCGTCCACACCCCGAAGCCGCACAACCGCGTCGCTTCCGGATCCCTCAGCCTCGCCTCCAGCCGGATCCACGCCTCCTCGTGCGTGTACGTCAGTTCGTCCACTCCGAACCACGCCAGGTTCGTGCCCCGCAGCCGCTCGTAATCGTCCATCGACCGGAACAGGATCTTCGACCCCGTGTCCGAGATCGTCAGCGTGTTCTCCGCCTTGTTCACATCGAACGGGATCTCGTTTTCCTCCAGCACCTGCAGCATCGAGATCTGCGTCGAGTCCCGCAGCATCGGGTACGTCGGCGCTCCGATCAACCCCATGCACCCTGCATTCAGGTACGCCAGCTTGATCGACTCCTGGCACAGCGCCTGGCTCTTGCCCGAGCCCACCGGCCCGGAAAACCCTTTGAAACGCGTCCCCAGCTTGTGAAACCGCGCCTGCGACGGCAGCGGGCTGTAGCGGATCTCCCGCTTCATTCGCCCTCGTCCTCCACCCACTGCACCGTCACCTTCTGCGGCGGCTTCGCCGTCAGTTCCTTCTGCAGTTGGATCAGCCGGATCAGGTCCGCCGCACTCAGCTTGAATCCGTCGGTCCCGGCCAGTTGGTCCGCCTTGCTCAACAGTTTGTTGACCAGCTTCTTCTGGCCGGCTTCCGTCATCAGGTTGACTCCGGTGCCGCGCCCGTTTCCGTTCCCTTGGTTCTTTGAATCGCTGTCTGTCGCCGTTTTCCGCGGCTGCGCCGCGGCCGGCTCCGCCTGGCTGCGCGCAAACCGCCCGCTCGCGTCGCGTTCCGATTCCGCGCCGCTTGCCTTTGCTCCCTCCGCTGCCTTCGTCACTCCATCCTTCGCCTTCCGGCTGTCTTGACTCTTTGCCTTCTTTGCCGCCCCCTTCTTGGCGCTGCTCCTTTTCACCGCCTTCCGTTTCGGCTTTTCTTGCTGAGGCGCGCCTTGGCTGCCCTTTTCCTTGCCTTCCGGCTCGCCGCCCGCCTCTACTTTTTTGCCGTTCTTTGTTGCGTCAATCCCGCTCGCCTTCCGCGTCGCCTCCTGGTCCGAGTTCAAGACTCTCTCTTTGCTCTCCCCGCTCTTCTGGTCATGCTTCTCGCCCATCTCCTTCCGAGCCCCCTCGCACGAGGAGACTATCTCCGCTGGTCAACCCCGGCACGCGCCCCTTTTCCGCAACACGCTGATCCTGAACGGATTTTTCTTTCCCTTCGCGTGTCACCGCCTTTTTTTTCTGACCCCGGTTTGCCGCTGGACGAATCGGAATGGATATACTGAAATCGCACTCTTCTTCCGCTATCTCTCCAGGAGTAACCATGGCCAAACGAATTGCGATCCTTACTGGCGGCGGCGACGTCCCGGGTCTTAACTCGGTGATCAAGGAAGTCACCTACCGCGCCACCGAACTCGACTGCGAAGTCCTCGGCATTCGCCGCGGCTGGGAGGGCTTGACCCATCTCAACCTCGACGACCGGGAGAGCAAGGGCCGCTACGTCTTGCCCCTCGACCGCCTCGTCACCCGCACCATCGATCGCACCGGCGGTACCTTCCTGCACTCCAGCCGCACCAACCCCGCCAAGATGAAATCGATCCCCGATCATCTCAAGGGCCAGGAGTTTCCTTCCAAGGAATCCATCGGCAAGGACGGCAAGCCGGTGGTCACCTACGATGTGACTAAGTCCGTTCTTTCCAACCTTTCCAAGCTCGGCGCGGACTACGTCGTGGCCATCGGCGGCGACGACACCCTCTCCTACGCCGCCCGGCTGGACAAGGAAGGCGTGAAGGTCATCGCCATCCCCAAAACCATGGACAACGATGTCCGCAACACCGAGTACTGCATCGGTTTTTCGACCGCCATCACCCGCGCCGAAGGCGCCATCAACCGCCAGCGCACCACCGTCGGCTCCCACGAGCGCATCGGCGTCTTCCGCGTCTTCGGCCGCGACGCTGGATTTACAGCGCTTTACACCGCCTACGTGACCAACATCCGCTGCGCCATCCCCGAGCACAAAGTCGACCTCGACAAGCTCATTTCCCTGCTGGTCGACGACAAGAAGCGCAACCCCTCCAACTACTCCCTGGTGATCCTCTCCGAGGGCGCCGAGTGGGAGGGCCACAGCGTCGCCAGCTATGGCGAAGCCGACGCCTACGGCCATCAAAAGAAAGCAAATGTCGGTGAGGAACTGGCAGAAGAAATCAAGCGCCGCGCCAAGGAAGAGACCATCGTCTCCGACCTGACCTACGACCTCCGTTCCGGCGATCCCGATTTCATCGATAAGCTCGTCGCCGCCACCTTCGGCAACATCGCCATGGATGCCGTGGCCGCCGGCAAGAGCGGCCTCATGACGGCTATCGTCAATGGCTGCTTCGACTTAGTGCCGATCCCCGATCCCAAGCTCGGGCCGCGCCGGATCGACGTCGCCACGGCTTACAACACCGAGCGCTATCGCCCTAACTACTCCAATAAGCTCTGCTTACCCATTTTTCTGACCAAGGCCAACTGAGCCCTTTCCGCCACGGTCCATACCGGGATATCGCGACGCATCGGGAGCGGTCAAAACCGCTCCTGATGCGTCGCTCGCCAACCAGCCAAAACCGGGAAATCGGAAGCCTGGAAATCGGGACAGAAATGGTCCCTTCGCACCTCCTCGCCGACCGTCAAAAACAGCTCAAAAACAGCGTGAAATCCGCGTGCGGCGAGACGCGCGGAGATTTTCAATAAGTCCTTTAGAAAACCGTAGTTACACGGTGAAGCACGGTTTTCGCGCAAAAATGTGCCTGTTAATGTGAATAAGTC
This sequence comes from Bryobacteraceae bacterium, assembly GCA_050012115.1. Classification (GTDB taxonomy): domain Bacteria; phylum Acidobacteriota; class Terriglobia; order Bryobacterales; family Bryobacteraceae; genus CAIVVT01. Next base: position 5,984 of record JBEKHU010000068.1, read on the forward strand.
CTTTGATTGCCACAGATCCACCGTGACGCACGGTGAACCATGTTAATGTGGCACCTTAATGTTCGTAACTCCAATCATTGCAACAGATCCACCGTGGCCTACGGTGCAGCATGTTAATGTGCGTCAAAATGCGCGTTAAATTTCAATAACTCCTTTGTTTGCCACAGATCCACCGTGAAGTACGGTGACAATCGCGCAAGTCCTTTAGAACTAAATACTTACGCGCCTGGCGCGGGCGTATTCGCGGCGCAATACGGATAAGTCCTTTAGAAAACCGTAGTTACACGGAAACGCAAAAAACCGGTGTTTTTACGGCAAAACACGGTGATTTCACGGTGAAATCGCGATTTGCGCACGGTGAATCCACGGCGGAGCGACGGCGGAGCCTATGGAAATGACGGACTGTGGAAAGCGTGGAAGACCCGAAGCAGGTTTCCCCCTCTTTCGCACCGCCCTTGGAAATCGCGCGGCGCGATTCCCACATTCCCACAGGCACGAATCCGAGGAAAGATGAACAGACCCTGAACCTCAATCCGAGGTGAGTCCCACCTTCCCGCAGGCGCGAATGCGGGCAAAGATGAAGGGACTCGGAGTCAGACCAGTCTTACCCCGATGCACGCCTCGCGTCCGCTCCCGTTCGCTCCACCCGAGGAGGAAACCCGGGCGCCGGAAATGGGGGTTTGAGTGTACTCTCTTGAAAATGCCAGCAAGTCACTGATTCCACATGCGCGGCAGGCGGGTATTTTCATGCTCCCGGGTGAAGCGGCAGCTTCATCCCTCACCGCTGTCCCCGGTTTGGTTTCCGGTTTGCCTGTCGGCGCCCGTGGGGTGGGCTCCGTCTCACGAAATCAGCGATTGAGTGTACGTCCCCGGTTTGACCGGTTTGATGTTTACCGGCCCTCCGACGATGTTGCGATAATTACCCTTTGTGAAACGTCTCTTGCTCCCACTCGCGCCCGCAGTCTGTGCACTTGTGGTTCCCTGCGTGCCCGGGTGGCTGAGTGCACACACAGAGATCGCGACAAGGACGACGGGGGTTGTTGAGGCTCGGTTTGGAGAGTCTGCGGCGGTCGAACACGGCCTGGCAAAGCCCTTTGGATTGCGACGGGTTCTCGGGACTCATAATCCGTATCAGACCACAAAGCTACCGCGCTGAGGACCTACGCCGCCTAATGGAGGTGGTTTCGAAAGGGACCCGTTCTGGAATCCGGGGACAGTACACTCAAACTCCCATTTCCAGCGCCAATTGGCCGTCTGTGGCGCCGGTATCGCGATCATTGTGCGCCTTGGGGCGGCCTGGAGGCAAGGGGTGCAGACGGCGTCCGGCGGACTGTTCGAGATGCTTGACGAAGCTCTCCGATCCGAGTGGCCAGCCGCAGCGCGTTGCCTCGCGAATCCGCTGCGCCATCTGCTCTTCGGCGACGCTACTCAGGAGGACCTCGCGCCAGCGTCGCCATCCTAACTCCGTCTCCCAGGCGGCGCAACGCTGGACCAGCGGGTCGGCGGCATCGAGGCCACAATGCGCGGCTGCGCTCGACCATGGATAGATCCAGGATTCCACTGCCAGACCAGCGCGGACCGGGTTGCGTTCGACGTAAGCCATGGCGCGCCAGAGGTGTGGCCGATCCAACGGGCAGGAGTAGAAGCGCGCCTGCCAAACATGACCGCAACTCTGGCGGTGGATGTTGAAATTGCGGGCAAAGTCGGCATGAGTGCGGCCCAGCGCGCGTGCCAGTGAGTCCGGTGCATCGGGCACGCAAACCAGATGAGCGTGGTTCGGCATCAGGCAGTAGGCCCAGATCGTCACGCCGTAGCGGTCGGCATATTCCCGAAGGAGGCTCCGGTAGAGCGCATAGTCCCCCGCGGCGTCAAAGATCTGCTGGCGCCCGTTGCCGCGCTGCGTTACGTGGTACGGCAGGCCCTCGACCACGATCCTGGCAATCCGAGCCATCCTGCCTGTCAGTGCCCGTGGGGTTGGCACAGTCTCACGAAATCAGCGATTGGGTGTACTGTCCCCGGTTTTCCGGTTTTCCCCGGTTTTGGCACAGTCTCACGAAATCAGCGATTGAGTGTACTGTCCCCGGTTTGCGATTGAGTGTACTGTCCCCGGTTTCTGTCCCCGGTTTCCAGCAGTGCTAGCCCCCGATCACCCGCACCCTGCTGGCTGTCCGGCACCCCTGATCTGTACTTGTAGAAAAGGACGTCCCATTTTCCCAAGTCCGAACAATGGCGATGACGCGCGCACAGGAGGGAACAAGTCTCTCCGTCAGTGCGTCTCAACGATTGACGTCGCAGAGCGCCAAGGAGCGGCTGTCGCTGCCTGGTCCCGGCCGGGAGCGCCCAAAGCAAACGTGGGGGATCACTGTTCGCTTCGGCGCGGGGAGTCTGGATGAACCCGCGGCGAGTTCATCCGGGGCAGGCAGACCGGGCCCGCTCCTGGCTCCCCTATCACGGGCAAGAGGAGAGAGAAGATGAGCGTCCCCGAATACTATCCCTACCGATCCGCGGCGCTGAGAGATGCGTACTTTGCACATTACGATTCTCTGGCCGCCAAGGAGTGGCCCGTGGCCTCGGAAGCGCGGATGGTTCCCACAACGCGCGGTGGCACGTTCGTTCGCATTAGCGGCCCAGCGAGCGCGCCACCACTCGTTCTATTACCCGGCGCGGCGGCGACATCGCTGATGTGGGCTCCGAACGTCCAAGCACTCTCCGCGGAGTACCGTACCTTTGCGGTCGACCAGATCGGTGAGATTGGCCGGAGCGTCTGCACGCAGCCGATCCAGAGTCTTAGTGACCACCTGAGCTGGCTGAATGAGTTGTTTGACGCGCTGGAGCTGGGAGACGGGATCAACCTGGCAGGGCTGTCCTACGGTGGAGCGCTGACCGCGCAATATGCGCTCCATTTTCCAAAGCGGGTTAATAAAGCCGTCCTGCTGGCGCCGGGGAATACGGTTCTGCGGGTCAGGACCGAGTTCTACGTCCGCGTGATCCTCGCTGCCATCGCCAAGCGACGGTTCCTGCCACAGTTTG
>JBEKHU010000069.1:0-8916 GCA_050012115.1 Bryobacteraceae bacterium
CGTCACGTCCTTTTATGGTAGTCGCTGCCATAATAGGCCCATGAAGCCGGGTGAGCTGGAAGCAATCGTCGGCGGCTACCACGGTGACCCGTTCGCCGTCCTCGGTCCGCAGTCCTCGGCCGGAGACGGCTGGACGCTGCGCGCCTTTTTGCCCCACGCCAGGCGCGTCACGGCGCTGTGTGAGGATGGCCGCAGTGTGGAGTTGGAACGCCTTCACGTCGAGGGATTCTTTGAAGCCGCGTTCGACCGTTCCCCCGGCCGCTACCGCCTGCGCCTGGAGACGCAGCAGGACACCGTCGAGGAGATCGAGGACCCCTACCGTTTCGGCCCCCTCCTGAGCAGCTTCGACCTGCACCTCCACGCCGAGGGCACCAATCACGAGGCCTGGCATGCCCTGGGCGCCCATCTGGTCGAAGTCGACGGCGTCCCCGGCGTCCGTTTCACCGTCTGGGCCCCCAACGCCGAGATGGTCAGCGTCGCCGGCGATTTCAACTTCTGGGACGTGCGCCGCCACCCCATGCGCCTGCGCGACGGCGGCATCTGGGAGATCTTCCTGCCGCACGTCGGCGTCGGCGCGCTCTACAAGTACTTCGTCCGTTCGAAGATCTTCGGCGTGCACTGCCTGAAATGCGATCCCTACGCCTTCGCCACCGAGCAGCCCCCCAAGCAGGCCTCGGTGGTCTGGGACCTGACCCGCTATGAGTGGCGCGACCACGAGTGGCTGGAGCGCCGCGCCGCCGCCGATCATCTCACTTCGCCCATGTCGTTCTATGAGGTCCATCTCGAATCGTGGATGCGCGACCCCTCCGGCAACCCGCTCTCCTACCGCGAAATGGCCCAGCACCTGGTCCCCTACGCCTGCCGCATGGGCTTCACTCACCTCGAGCTGATGCCCCCCATGGAGCACCCCTTCTCCGGCTCCTGGGGCTACCAGGTCACCGGCTACTTTGCGCCCACCGCCCGCTTCGGCACCCCCGACGACTTCCGCTTCTTCGTCGACGAGTGCCACCGCAACAACCTCGGCGTCATCATCGACTGGGTCCCCGCCCATTTCCCCAAGGACGCCTTCGGCCTCGCCCGCTTCGACGGCACCGCGCTCTACGAGCACGACGATCCGCGCCTCGGCGAGCAAAAGGACTGGGGCACCCTGATCTTCAACTTCGGCCGCAACGAGGTGCGCAACTTCCTCATCTCCAACGCCCTGTTTTGGCTGAAGGAGTATCACATCGACGGCCTGCGCGTGGACGCCGTGGCCTCGATCCTGTATCTCGATTATTCCCGCCAGGCCGGCGAGTGGCTGCCCAACCGTTACGGCGGCAACGAGAATCTCGAAGCCATCGACTTCCTCAAGCGTTTCAATGAAGAGGCCCACAAGGTCCCCGGCGCCATGACCATCGCCGAGGAGTCCACCTCCTACGCCGGCGTCTCCCGCCCCGTATACGCCGGCGGCCTCGGCTTCACCATGAAGTGGAACATGGGCTGGATGCACGACATGCTCCACTATTTCAAGCAGGACCCCGTCTTCCGCAAGTTCAGCCACCACGACATCACCTTCAGCCTGCTCTACGCCTTCAGCGAGAACTTCGTCCTGCCCATCTCCCACGATGAGGTCGTCCACGGCAAGGCCTCGCTCATCGCCAAGATGCCCGGCGACGAGTGGCGCCGTTTCGCCGGCGTCCGCGCCTTCCTCGGCTACATGTACGGCCACCCCGGCAAGAAGCTCCTCTTCATGGGCTGCGAGCTCGGCCAGTACGAGGAGTGGAACTGGCAGGGCAGCCTGCGCTGGGACCTGCTGCAGTATCCCCTCCACGGCCGGCTCCACGATTACGTGCGCGAATTGAATCTTCTCTATTCCCGGGAGAAGCCGCTATTCGAGGTCGACTACCACTGGTCCGGCTTCGAGTGGATCGACTTCCACGATGTCGACTCCAGCGTCATCTCGTTCGTGCGCCGCGCCAAGAACCCCGATGATTTCCTCGTCTTCGTCTGCAACTTCACCCCCGTGGTCCGCCACGGCTACAACGTCGGCGTGCCCGAGCCGGGCAAGTACATCGAGGTTTTGAACAGCGACGCCGAGCACTTCGGCGGCAGCGGCGTCCGCAACCCCGGCGACCTCTGGACCCGCACCGGCAACCTCCAGAATCGCTACCATTTCCTGACCCTCACTCTGCCCCCGCTCGCGGTCGCGGTCTTCCGCTGCGTCCAGCGCGCCTGAGCCCCTCAGCTCTGTACAATGCAACGATTCAGCCTGTTTCTCGTCATTCTGCTGGCCTCGCCTTTGACCTGGAGCGCACCGATGTTGAAGATCCGCGTGGCCGTCTGCCAGATTCTCGTCATCGATAGTGATCGGGAAGGAAACTTCCGGCGCATCGAGTATGCATTGGAGCAGGCTGAGGCTGAACATGCGCAAGTGGCGGTCTTCCCGGAGTCCTCGATTCTGGGTTGGGAGAATCCCGAGGCTCATCAGCTCGCAACGCCGATTCCCGGCGCCGACAGCGCCCGGATCGCTGAACTCGCGGTCAAGCACAAGCTGATGATCGCCATCGGCCTCGACGAGAAAGACGGCGATCGGCTCTATGATTCGGCCATTCTCGTGGCCAAGTCGGGCCAGTTGCTGTGGAAGCACCGGAAGATCAACGTCCTGCCTGAGCTGATGTCGCCCCCCTACTCGACCGGCCGGCCCGAGGACATCGGTGTGGTTCAGACCGAGTTCGGCCGCATTGCTGTTCTGATTTGCGCGGACACCTTTGTGGATGCGCACTTCGAGCGCCTCAAGAGTCTGCGGCCGGACCTGATGCTCGTGCCTTATGGTTGGGCCGCGCCGAACGAGGATTGGCCGGGCCATTCCAAAAACCTGGAAACCCTGGTGCGGAAGCGGGCGGCGCAAATCGGGTGCCCGATGGTTGGGGTCGATCTCGTCGGTGCGATGAGCCACGGCCCATGGAAAGGGCGTACTTACGGGGGGTCGAGCTTTGTGGCGAATGGCCGGGGCGAGATCCTGCTGACCCTGCGCGACCGGGACACGGACGTGCGCGTCATTGAACTCGCGCTCGGCGCGGGCTCTCGATAGGTCGAGGATTCACTCCCAGCCGCGGCCCGGGTAGTCGAAAAGCATCCACGACGTCGAGCAACGCGAATCCACGGGGGCCGCCTTCGGGTGTGCCCGGGTCGGTTGGAAGTAGAATTAAGAATTGAAAGCGTCCCGCAAGCCCAAACGGCAATCCTGGGGGATCGCTTCGCTTGCGCTGAGTTCCCGGAATCGTTGGGTGTCCCACATGCTCTCTTCACGTCTCAGGTCCGTATGTTGCTCGTTTGCCTTCCTGCCCCTCCTGGTCGCGACGGTGGCCGCCCAGGCGCGCCCGCCAGCCGGGGCCATCCGTCCTCAACTCACGATGGCTTCCGCGATGGCGCGGCTGCAGGACTCCTTTCGAAGAGCGAGGCCGCCACGAGCGGGTGATCTGCCGGGCACGTGGATCATGATCCGGCACGTCATGACCCAGAAGTTCCTCAATGGGCATGCCGGACGCGACCATGAGATGTTCAACTTCGAGGGAATCCGGGGCGACAAATCGCCCGGGAATCCCCCCGACTGGACGATGGCGATCAGCACTACGAAGAGTGGGCGCCTTCGGGTGAAGTCGCATACCGTGTGGACTCCAACTGGCGACGTGTCGAGTGTGAGTTTCAACTCCGACGGAGACATGCTCTTCAAAAAGGATTACGGCGGCGATTCCACATGGATCTATCGCTGCCGGGCCCCCGGTGCGGCAAGCCTGGTGTGTGTGCTGAAGGATCATGAGTCCGGGCACGGGCTCGAGTTTCGCAAAGCGCCCGCGTCGCCCAACAAGCAGCCGCCGCCTGCGCCCGCTCACTGACGCTTTGCGCTCGCGGGTAAGCCACGGGCATGGGCCATCGAGGCTGTCCCGGACCGCGCCGAGGGGCCGCCCCCACCGGGAGACGGTCCGGGGTATGTTAAATTCGCTTTAAAGTCCAGAATCAAGTCCCCGTACCATCCAGCCTCCCCGGCCTGGCACATGAACCGCTATTGCACAGGAGGATCGATCAATGCCCCAGGTGAAACCGGTACCGGACGGGCACCATAGCGTCCAGCCGTATCTGATCTTCAATGACGCTGCCGCCGCCATCGCTTTTTGTGTTCAGGCCTTCGGCGCGAAGGAACTGTTTCGCATGCCCGGACCCGACGGCCGCATCGGCCACGCGGAAATCCAGATCGGCGACTCGATCATCATGCTGGCGGATGAAGCGCCGCCGATGGATGCGTTCAGTCCCGCACATTTCGGCGGCTCTCCGGTCAGCCTGCTGATCTACACCGCGGATTGCGACGCCCTCTATGCGCAGGCCCTGGCCGCTGGAGCGTCGAGTCTGCGCCCGCCCGCCGATCAGCCCTATGGAGATCGCATGTCTGGCGTCCAGGATCCCTTCGGTTACAAGTGGTATATCGCCACCCACATTAAGGACATGTCCCACGAGGAATTGGCTGCCCTGAGCTGAGCGGAATGCGCTAGCTTAGTGAGCATGTCGGGCGCCGACGTTTCCACCGGCATGGGCGATCCACTCTTCCTCTCGCTCTGGCTCGGCGGCTTCAGCCCGCTCGCGCTGCCGATCTACTTCCGCCGGACCCTCGAAGTCTTCCCGTTCTCCAAACTCGCGCCTGGTTCGCTGCTCCGCGTCTGGGCTGTCTCGTTCCACGAGGTGCCCGTTTTTGAAGGCTTCATCGAAAGCGCCGTGGATGCCCACGAGGCCGCCGCACTGGTGCAGGAGTTCCTGCACGACGATTGCTGCATCCAGCTCGAAACCCGCTGGGATCTGTGGCTCTGGGACGGCGATTGGTCGCTCCAGCCCTCCCGTGTCTGCATCGAGCTGCACGCGCCGCACTTCGAGCACGACATCCTCAACCCCCTGGGCCAGGCCGAGCACCTCTGGATCGACCTGGGCCGCGAGGATCTGTACCTGCCCCAGCCGCGCAGCGACCAACTGCGCCCGGTCCAATCCAACATCCGCAGCATTCTGCACCTGGCCGCCGACCTGGAAGACGTCCTGACCGTCGAGCGCCGTCTGCTGTGGTCCGAAAGCGAGGACAATTTCGCCGGAAGACTCATGCTGCTGCTCGACGAACCGTCCGGCCACAGCGTCTCATAAGTGTCCGTTCACCAGCTGTTTTGCGAGCCGCGACCGCAGGGAGCGGTTGCGTGTGGTGGGGCAGGCGGCCACGCCTGCGCCGGACCTCCAGGTCCGGCTCCGGTTTGGGTGCGAGGAAGAGGCCGGCGTGGACGCCGGCCGCAGACCTGGCGGTCCGCCCCACCACCGAGTCCTGCTCCGCGGCGCGACTTTCGAGTGAGCTGTGGCGCCCAACCGAGCCTCTGAACCAGTCGCCGGGTGTGCGCCCGTGGAATGCGCAACAGCGGCGGTTTGAGTGGGTGCAGGAGGGGCACGAGGGTCAAGCTTGGTCCTCCTTGCCCATAAGTCGTTGATTCCAGGTGGGGGAGGAGGTCAAGCTTGACCCTCATACTGGAACGGGAAGAGCGCGCATGATCGATGCGACGACCATTCCACGAACCAGGACGACGTTCACAGATTGCGGACCTGGCTGGCCACAAGCAGGCCTTTGCGGAACTGGCCGGATGCTCGCGCCGCGCCGCCCGCGGGAACGATTCGCCTCCCCGCCGGCGTCTAAACGCACAGCGGCCGCGTCTCCTATGTGGGCCTCGTCCAGGCGGGGAATCGCCGCCGGACTAAGCTCAGGAATGGCATTGTAGGAGAGACCCCGTAGGAAGGATCTGGAGGAATCAGAATGACCCGCTGTTGTGCGTTTCTCATCGGCGCAGCTTTGACCTTGTCGGCCGCCGAACTGCCCGTTTCCCGTGTCGTGCTCTACAAGAACGGCCTGGCGCTGTTCGAGCGCTCCGGCGCCGTCAAGCCCGGCGAGCCCGCCCGTCTCGAATTCAAGAAGTCCGAGATGGACGACGTTCTCAAGACCCTGGTCCTCACCTCTTCGGCCGGCGCCGTCACCCACCTGCGCTACGAACTCGACGAGCCCCTCGACCGCCGCCTGGCCGACATCGGCCTGACCATTCCCAACGGCGTCAACCTGGCCACGCTGCTCGACCAGATGCGCGGCGCGCGCATCGTCCTCGGGACCACCGGCGGGCCGGTCGAAGGCGTCGTCGTCAGCGGTCGCGTCGCCCAGACGACGTCACCGCAAGGCCAGCCGGCGCAGAAGCTCGAGCTGACCTTCCTGACCACCTCCGGCGAGTTGCGCGTCATCGACCTCGACGGCGTCTCCAGCGTCAAGCTGGCGGACGACCGCCTGCAGAAGCGCCTCACCGACGCCCTGAGCGCCTATCAACAGACGCAGTCGCAGGAGCGCAAGTCGCTGTGGGTCGAGACCTCCGGCGCGGCCGGCAACCTGCTGGCCCGCTACCTGGTGCCCGCGCCGATGTGGAAATCGGCCTACCGCCTGGCCTTCACGGACAAAGACGAGGCCACCATCGAGGGCTGGGCGATCGTCGAGAACAAGAGCGATTCCGACTGGAACAACGTCCAGTTGACCGTCGTCTCCGGCCAGCCGATCTCCTTCATCAGCCGCCTCTACGAACCCAAATACGTCCAGCGCCAGGATCTGGAGCCGGCCGAGAACGTCGCCCAGTTCAATCGCCTCGAACGCTTCGCCGCGCTACAGAAGGCGCCGCAAGTCTTTGACGGCTCCAAGCTGCAGAACATGGTTCAGATGAAGGCTCGGTTGCCCGCTCCGGGCATCGGGGTTGGTCGCGGGGGCGGAGTTGGCAGCGGGGTCCCCGGCGGGGTCCCCGGCGGAGTCGCCGGCGGGATGCTCGGCTCGGTCAATGAGAGTGTCGAGGTCGCCAGCAGCGTCGCGCCCGATACCGAAGCCCAGGAGGTCGGCGAGCTCTTCGAGTACCACTTCAGCCGCCCGGCCAGCGTTAAGGCCGGCGAGTCGCTGCTGCTGCCCTTCGTCCAGCAGAAGATCACCGCCCGCCAGGTCTACATCTGGGATTCCGGCGAAGGCGTGCATCCGCAGCGCGCGGCCAAGCTGACCAACTCGACCGGCAAGACCCTCGACGGCGGTCCGGTCACCGTCTACACGCCCGAAGGCTACACCGGCGAATCGCTGATGAGCACTTTCAAGGCCGGCGACAAGCGGTTCCTGTCTTTCGCCATCGATCTCGGCACTCGCGTCACGACCAAGTACGACACCGGCCCCCAGGTCATCCGCTCCATCAAGGCCGAACGCGGCGTGCTCACCGTAAAATCCGTTCTAGAAACGCGCACCACGTACACTGTCTCGAACGTCGACGCCAAGGAGAAAGCCCTGCTCATCTCTCATCCCGCCGGTGAACCGGAGCTCATTTCGCCCAAGCCGGAGGAGAAATCCGACCAGCGCTACCTCTTCGCGGTCACCGCGCCCGCCGCCGGCAGCGCGAGCCTGACCGTCGTCGAGCAGCAGCCGCTGCAGGAGAGCGTCGGCATCGTATCGATGGATCCCGACCAGATCGTCGCCTGGATCGCCGCCCGCAAGCTTACCCCCGAGGCCCGCCAGAAGCTGGAAACGCTGGCCGCGAAGAAGCGCGCGGTCTCCGAGGCGACCGCGGCGATCCAGCGCATTGAGGCCAGCATCCACGCCCTCAGCGCGGACGAGGGCCGGCTGCGCAGCAACATTCAAAGCCTGAACTACGTCGCCAGCCAGAAGCCGCAGGTCGAGAAGTGGGCCGCCGATCTCGCCGCCAAGGAGGTCACCATCATCGATCAGCAGACCCGCCTGGAGGAGGCCCGCAAGAAAAAAGCGGCCCTGGAGAGCGAACTGGCCCAATTAGTTGAGAAACTGAGTTTTTGAGACTTGCACTCGTCGGCTACGGCAACGTCGGGCGCGCCTTCGCGCGCCTGCTCGAGCAGAAACGCTCGGTCTACCCCAACCGCATCGTCGCCATACACACGGCGCGCCACGGCACGGCCTACGACCCGCACGGGCTCCCCGTGGAGCCCCAGTTCGGGCCGCCGGCCGCGGGCATCGAGGAGTTCCTGACGCGCGCCCGCGCCGAGGTGGCGGTCGAGATCACGCCCCTCAACCCCGAGTCGGGCGAGCCCGCCGTCTCCCACATCCGCGCCGCCTTCGCCCGGCAGATGCACGTCATCACCGCCAACAAGGGTCCCATCGCCTGCGCCTTCCAGGAGTTGAAACAGGAGGCCCGCGCCGCCGGCGTCGAGTTCCTGTATGAAGCCACCACAATGGACGGCACGCCGGTTTTTAGCCTCGTTCGGAACAGCCTGCCGGGTGTCGAGATTTTGGGCTTCTCCGGCGCCCTGAATTCTACCTCCAAGGTGATCCTCGAGGCCATGCGCGAAGGCCACTCGTTCGAGGACGGCATCGCCGAAGCCCGCCGCCTGGGCGTCACCGAGGCCGACCCGTGGTTCGACATCGAGGGCTGGGACTCGGCCTGCAAAGCCGCCGCGCTGGCCAATGTTTTGATGAACGCCGGCGTCACGCCGCAACAGATCGACCGCCGCGGCATCGGCCGTCTGACCCCCGAGAAACTGGCCGCCATCGAGGCCCGCGGCAAGACCGTGACTTTGGTCAGCCGCGCCCGCAAAACGCCGCGCGGCGTCAAGCTGCGCGTGCGCGCCGAGGTGCTTGAGAAGGACGACATCCTGGCCGCGTGCCGCGGCACCTCGAACCTACTGGTGCTGCACACCGACCTGATGGGCGACCTCGGCGTTTTCACCCTCAAGCCCGGACTCGACCAGACGGCCTACGGACTGTTCTCCGATCTGGTCGAAATCGCGCGCACGATTTGACCCCTCCGACGGGTGTCGCCGGAGGGCAAAACGGCGTCAGAAATGCCCTGATTTTGAGGCTCGGCGGGGAATCTAGCTCATTTCAAT
>JBEKHU010000070.1:0-8862 GCA_050012115.1 Bryobacteraceae bacterium
GGGCGCCGACTATTTGAAGTACGACTGGTGCCACGCGGAAGGGCAGAATACCATCGAGTCCTACACGCTGATGAGCAAGGCCCTCCAGGCCAGCGGCCGCCCGATCGTTTTCTCCCTGTGCGAGTGGGGTTCCACCAAGCCCTGGCTGTGGGGCAAGGACGTCGGCAATCTGTGGCGCGCCACGGAGGACATCGTCAATTGCTGGGACTGCAAGGAGAAGTGGGGCGGCCTGGGAGTCGTGCATGTCCTCGACCTGGTCGACGGCATTGAATCCTACGCCGGGCCGGGCCACTGGAACGACCCGGACATGCTCGAGGTCGGCAACGGCAAACTGACGCCCGACGAAAATCGCGCGCACTTCGCCATGTGGGCGATCCTCGCGGCGCCGCTGATGGCGGGCAACGATCTGCGCTCGATGGACGCCGACACGCGGGCCGTCCTCACCGACAAGGAGATCATCGCCATCGACCAGGATCCGCTGGGGCGCCAGGGACGGCGCGTCGTCAAGGACGGGGACCGCGAAGTGTGGGCGCGCGAGTTGCAGGGCGGCAATCGTGCTGTCGCGCTGCTGAACCGCGCCGCCACACCGCAGTCGATCAGCGTCAAATGGGAAGACCTCGGCTATCCGGCTCACGTGAAGGCTCAGGTGCGCGATCTCTGGCAGCACAAAGACCTCGGCTCCATGACCGGATCCTTCACGGCCACCGTGGCCCCGCACGCCGCCGTGATCGTCACCGTGAAGCCCTGACGCTCGTTTCAACCAACGGAAGCCGGAGTCACAAGGCTCATTTGTCTGGCGGCAGTGAGAAGGCGTGGTATGTGCCGCCGCTCCGGCCGCCGAACTTGCCGCCGCCCGCGCCGATCAGTATGAACTCGCGTCCGCCCGACTCGTAGACGGCCGGCGCGGATGCGGCGGCGGCGGGCAGTACTGTCTCCCACAACAGTTCGCCGGTGCGTTTGTCGAAGGCGTGAAGCTTGTTGTCGAACAGCGTGGCACCGATAAACAACAGCCCGCCCGCGGTTGCGACCGAGCCGCCGTAGTTCTGGGTGCCTGTCTTTCCCATGCCATTTTGCGCGAGCTCCGGGTACTCGCCAAACGGCTGACGCCAGGCGAACGTTCCCGCATCCAGATTGATCGCCGTCAGCGTGCCCCACGGCGGCTTCACCGCCGGATAGCCTTGCGGATCCTGGAACCAGACATAGCCGTCGAGGGTGTACTTCAGCACGATGCGCGGATCGCGCTCGAGAGCCGACGCCTCTTTGGCCTCTCCGGTCATCAGGTAGCGCGCAATCGCCGTCACCGCCGATTCGCCGATGTCGCCGAAGCCGGGCATGCGGGCCGAGCCGCGGCGAATGACATTGATCACGTCGTCCACCTTGCGGCGAGAGGCGATGTTCGTCAACGCCGGGACCTCGTTGCCGCTGCCGCCGAGATCGGGGCGGTGGCACGATGCGCAATAACGCAGATACAGCGTGCGCCCCGTGCTCTTCTCGGCCGCCGCAGCGCGCGGGATCAGCCGGATGATGCTGGGCATTTCATTCGCGTTCACGTATAGGAGCCTGGTCTCGGGATCCCAGGTCGATCCGCCCCATTCGCCACCGCCGTCGAAGCCCGGCATGATCAGCGTCCCTTCGAGGCTCGGCGGCATGAACTGCGAGCCCTTCTTCAATGTCCGGTACCGCTCCAGCGCCGCCTGGCGGGCCTCGGGTGTGCGATCGGTCAGGTCGGATTCGGTGATCTTCTGGCGCGTGAACGGCGGCGGCGACAGCGGCAGCGGCTCGGACCTGGCGGGGACTTCGCCGTCGACCGCCTCCTGCGGCACCTTCACTTCTTCGATCGGCACGAGCGGCCGGCCCGTCTCCCGCTCGAATACGAACACGTGGCCGCTCTTGGTGATCTGCGCCACGGCGTCGATCTCCCGCCCCTCGCGCCGCACCGTGACGAGCGAGGGCGGCGCCGGCAGGTCGCGGTCCCACAGGTCGTGCCGGATCACCTGGTAATGCCAGATCCTGCGCCCGGTTCCGGCGTCCAGCGCGATCAAACAATTCGCGTACAAATTGTCGCCGGCACGGTTGGCGCCATAGAAGTCGAAAGCCGTCGATCCGGTCGGCACGAAGAGCAACCCGCGCTTCTCGTCGAGCGTCAGCCCGGCCCAACTATTGGCCGCGCCCAGGTACTCGCGCGCATTCGGCGGAAACGTTTCGGCGCCCGGTTCACCTGGGTACGGGATCGTGTGGAAGGCCCACTTCATCTCGCCCGAGCGCGCATCGTACGCCCGGATGTCGCCCGGCGCCGCGGGCAGTCCCTCGCTGTTCAGGCAGCCGAGGATGATCAGGTCGCGGTAGACCGCGCCCGGCGAAGTCACGGTCACCGGGGTGTTCTCGATTTTGCGGCCCAGACCCTCCTTCAGGTCGATGAATCCGCCGTGGCCGAAGCCTGCGTCGGGCCGGCCGGTGCGCGCGTCGATTGAGTAAAACTTCTCATCGACGGCGAAATACAGGCGCCGCGACCGGCCGCCATCCTCGCGGCTTTCCCAATACATCAGCCCGCGGTTGCGGTACTTGCTCTTCACCTCCGCACCGTCGTGCGGATCGAAACGCCACAGCTCGCGGCCCGTGGCCGCGTCGAGCGCGACCAGCCGCAGCTTCGGCGTCGTGATGTACGCCACGCCGTGCGCGATCAGCGGAGTGCACTGCATCTCCGAGCCCTCGAACGCGTCGCCGCTGTCATAGCTCCACGCCTGGACGAGTCTTGCGACGTTCGTCCGGTCGATCTGCTTCAGCGGGCTGTAATGGGTGTGCGCCGGCCCGCCGCCATAGGCGCGCCATTCTCGCGATGCCTCCGTGTCGTCCGCGGCAATTGAGGCCGTGCCGCACGCGCCGAAGGCCAAGGCCATTCCCAGGAAAGTCGTCCATTGCATCATGTGTTTATCAATGATACGTGAGGATGCGGCGGCTGTGACACTGCCTTGTGATAGCTTGAACCTTCGGAGATTCCCATGCAGAAAGACGATTCTCAATTCGGCCGCCGGACGTTCCTTCTCGGTTCCTCGCTCGCTTCCGCGGCGCTAGAAGCGCAGACCTCGGGGAGCGCTCAGAAGCCGGCTGCTCCTGCTTCCGAAACCGGCCATCGCAGCTACGAAATGTCCCGAGGCTGGCTCTTCGGCGGCAAAGCCAAGGCGGGCTTCGCTGCGCCGGATTTCGACGACTCGAAGTGGGAGAAGGTGACGCTGCCGCACGCCAACGTGCGCCTGAGCTGGCACAGCTTTGAGGAGAAGGATTTCCAGTTCGTCTCCGCTTACCGGCGGCATTTCAAGGCACTCCAGGCCTGGCGGGGCAAGCGCGTGTTCGTTGACTTCGCGGGCGCGATGACGGCCGCGAAGGTCACGCTGAACGGCCACGCATTCGAAGAGTACAAAGGCGGCTACACGCCCTTCTCACTGGAAATCACGAAACACCTGAGCTACGGCGCCGACAACGTCCTCGCCGTCGAACTCGACTCCAGCGAGCGCAAGGACATCCCGCCGTTCGGCGACAACATCGACTACTTGACATTCGGCGGCATCTACCGCGACGTGCAGCTGCGGGTTTTGCCGAAGACGTTCATCGAAAACGTCCACGTCGAACCCGTGCGCCCGCTCGCGGACGGCCGCGCGCTCCTGGTGCGTTGTTTTCTCAATGGCCCGATCGACGGGCCGGCAACGATCAGTGTCGAATTGCTGGATGGCTCAAAGGTTCTGAGGGGGGCCATCACGGCCATATCCGCCACCACGGAGTATTTCGACGTGACCCTCGACTCCCTCGGCCCCATCGTGCTCTGGGACCTGAAGAACGCCAAGCTTTACACCGTCGTCGTCAAGCTAGCGACCAAGGATGGCTCAAAGGACGCGTACTCGACGCGCGTCGGCTTCCGCGAAGCGAGATTCACCCCCGCCGGCTTCCTGCTCAACGGCCAGAGAGTGAAGCTGCGCGGCCTGAACCGCCACCAGACCTATCCTTACGCCGGTGGCGCGATGCCCGCGCGCGTCCAGCGGCGGGATGCCTGGATCCTTCGCAAGGAGCTGCACTGCAACATCGTCCGCACGTCGCACTATCCGCAGTCAACGGCTTTTCTAGATGCCTGCGACGAGCTTGGCCTGCTGGTGCTTGAAGAGATCCCCAGCTGGCAGCATATCGGCGACCAGGCCTGGCAGGACCTCGCCGTGCGTAACGTCGGCGAGATGATCCGGCGCGACTGGAACCACCCCTCCATCGTGCTCTGGGGCGTGCGCATCAACGAATCGCCGGACAACCACGACTTCTACACGCGCACCAACGCGCTGGCGCACTCGCTGGACTCGCGCCAGACCGGAGGCATTCGCGACAACCGCAATTCCGAGCTTCTGGAAGACGTCTTCACGATGAACGACTTCCGCTTCCCGCTCCAGGAGCCGAACCACCCGCTGTATCTCAACACCGAGTTCAACGGCCACATGTTCTCCACGAAGCGCTTCGACAACGTCACGCGCGTGGCCGAACACGTGATCCGCCACGCCCGCGTGCATAACCAGCTTGCCTCCGACGAGCGCTTTGCGGGCGGCATCGCCTGGTGCGCCTTCGACTACAACACGCACTCGAACTTCGGCTCGGGCGACCACATCTGCTACCACGGGGTGAGCGACATCTTCCGCATCCCGAAGCCCGCGGCCTACTTCTACAAGTCGCAGTGCGACCCCGAGGAGGAAGTCGTGCTCGAGGCCGGCTTCTTCTGGTCCTCCGGCGACAAATCGGAAGCGGGGGGCGTCGGCAGCGTGCCGGTGCTCTCCAATTGCGATCACCTGAAGGTCTATTCTGACGGAGTTCTGAGGAAGGAACTGGATCCCGATCGCCAGACCTTCGCCTACCTGAAATACCCGCCGTTCCTGCTAACCGTGGACGGGCTGCCGCTGAATCCATGGGGCGATCTGAAGATCGAGGGCTACCTCAAGGGCAAGCTGGCGAAGACGCTGACGCTCTCCGGCAGCGGCAAGGACGCCGACCTGAAGGTTGTGCCCGACGACAAAGAGCTGATCGGCGACGGCCGCGACGCGACGCGCGTCGTGCTGCTGGTCACCGACGAGTATGGAAACATCCGGCCCTTCGCCACGGGCGCGATTTCACTTTCCCTGACCGGTCCGGGCGAGATCGTCGGAGAGAATCCGTTCGCGCTGGCGGGCGGCACGGGCGCAGTGTGGGTGAATGCGAAGGAAGCCGCCGGCACCGTGCGCCTCAGCGCCAAGCACCCGTATCTCGGCACGCGCACGGTCGAGATTCGCGTGAAGCCGTCCGCGCCCGAACTGGTCTGACCTCAAACGCGCCAGGATCGCGGAAAGCCGCGTGCTCTGTCTGTGTGGCTCCCTTTGTCCTTGGACCCCGGGGCGGAGTCCCCGCGCCTGTCACCCGTCTTCTGCGATTCGCCAGGATGCCCGCATTGAGCAGAGCCTGATGCAGGATCGGAGCCGCCGGACTACTCGACGCGAAAAGCCGCGCTGCGTTCGGAGCTCAACTCCCCCTGCTGCACTTTGACCGTGACCATGTATTCGCCGGGATTGAACTTGGCCGAGAGGAACACGGGGATCGGCTTTGCCTCCTCGGGCATGCGGATTGTCGGATTGGCTTCAGCGTATTCCTTGCCGTCGAGGAAGAACTGGACCGTCACTTCGGGCGGGGTGCTCAAAGCCATCTTGCCTTCGGACGTGGACGGCGGATAGAGCACGAAATACAGCGCTGTGTCGGCGCCGTTCTTCGCTGTGCCGGCCAGCGAAGGTACAACCTTGCCGCCTTGGAACTGCAACGGATTGAACTGGTCGCCCGATGCGCCGACCGGGTCGACCCGCCGCACCAGCGAAATGCTACTCAGTCCTAGCGCTTCCGGTTTGGAGACCTCGACTGCGGCCCGTTTCGCTCCGGCTGTTTCGCCCTCCCGGTCCAGCACGGCGCTCTCCAGCGTGTAGCGCCCTGGCCGCAGCAAGAGCGACTGCGAGTAGATCAGATCCCCTTCGCGCAGTTCCTGCGCCTTCTCCGGAGGAGCCTCGAAATCGAGATCGCGGCTCACCTTCCCCACGATCTGCCCTTTAGCGTCCTTGATCAGCGCCAGCAGCGAGGCGTGGAGCCGGACCTTCTTCTTGTCCGCGTCCTGCCCCAGTCGCATGCCGCTCTTCGGCACCTGGAAAGCAACGATGCACTGCACGTCGCTGCCCATCGGCCCGAACTCCAGCAGGCCGGCCCGGTAATCGAGCGCGTGCGGCAGAGGCGCCGCGTTGAGCGCGCTCATGGCCGCGACTTCGAAGGCCTGCGTCGGCTCGCCGCCCAGGTCGGGGAGGGCATAGTAGCCGCTGCGCGTCTGAACCTTCAGCCCCGGCCGCGACAGCTTCACCTCGATCTTCCGGAAATGCCCGTCGTAGTTGTTCGAGGTGGGGGTGTAAGCCAGTTCGTAATGCGTCCGGACTTCCTCCATCACGTGCTTCATCGGCAGCGCGATGTTGTTCGTATTGGCCACCAGGAATCCGCCGGTCGCCTCCGCTAACTCGCGCATGCCGAGCTGCGAGTCGCCGTGTACTGCCAGCAGGGTGCTGTCGTCGATGTGCATCGAATCCCTCATTCGCTCTAAGTCATGCGAGTCGCCGGAATCCAGAGGGATCGCCGCATTCGTCAAGCCCCCGACGGGCCCGTCGACGCTGGCGCGGTTGCGCAACTCGGAAACCGCGGCGCCCGAAGAGCTTTGCGACGACAGACCCCGCACGTCGATCGCGTAAAACGTCACGTTCGCGCGATTGGCATCGCTGATCAGCCCTTGCATCACCTCGGGCCGCTCGGGCGGCACAGGCAGGCCCTCTCCCAGGAACAGCACGGTCTTCCGTCCGGGGAGCGCGCCCTGGTCGCGCACAAATGACCGTAGCGCTTCCAACGGGCGGAGCCCTTCCGTGTCCGCGGCGATGATGCGTTGGTCCGAGATCATCTTCGCCTGCATCAAGACTGCGTCACTCAGCGGCGCTTGCTCCGCGCCACTGAGCGCATAATCAGGGTGCGTCGCGGGATCGAAGGCCGGAGTGATATTGACGCCGTTTTGCCCCATCGAGACGGTTGTCTCGATCTGGTTCAAGACGTTCTCATTGTCCTTGGCGTATTGAGAATAGGAGCCCCGCGAGGCGCTCTCCGCCGCTCGCGTCAGTTCCGCCTGATTCGAGGTGTACACCTGCAGTGCGTTCATCTTGTAATCCAGGCTGTAGACCGCGGCGAACGTGTTGGCCAGGACCTGGTTCTTCAGAAACGACAGCACCGCCTCGCGCGCGAAGTCGCGGCTGCGCGGGCTCATGCGAGAGAAGACGATCGAGACCAGGTTGATCTGGCGCAGCGGGTTCAAGCCTCGCGCCGTCTGGCTCGTGGAGGCTCTCTCCCGTTGCTCGAATTCCGTCTGCTCCTTGCCGGTGATGATGTTGAACGATTTCGGCGTCTGCTTCACGCCGTCCTCATAGATCGCGATCTCCTCCGGCTTCAAATCCCCGATCAGCCGCTCGTGCTTGTCGCGCACGACCAGGTCGAGCAACACCTGGCGGGTTGTCATGCGGATGGTCTGTTTGGATTCGTGGATCTGCGCTTTAGGCTCGGGTTGAGCACTCAGGATAGGAAGAACGACCGTCCCCAGGACCAGCATCGGGAAGCATCTCATGCGCGTAACTCCTCCACTGCGGCGCCTTCGGGCCGGGCTTGCGCAGGCGGACAATTTCAGAGTAGTCCTTCCTCCCTGGCCACTCCATGACCAATAAGGGCTATTGCCCGCGTCTCCTACAATGAAAGCGACACGGTCCGGAGGCTCATTGATTAGACGTGGGCTTTGGATGCCCCGGTTTCAGGATGGAGAATCAACCCCAATCGGTGGATGCTTCGAACGGCGCCAGCCGGCGCTATCCCGAGCGCCCGTTGCTCGGCGTCGGCGCGGTCGTCTTCCACGGCGGGAAGCTTCTGCTCATTCAGCGCGGCCAGGAGCCGCTGAGAGGCTGGTGGACGCTGCCCGGCGGCCTGGTCGAAACGGGCGAACGCCTGGAGGCTGCGGTACGCCGCGAGACACTGGAGGAGACCGGCCTGAGCGTGGCGCCGGCCGGCATCGCCGCCGTCTTCGAACGCATCATGCCCGACGGCGAGGGGCGCACCGAGTTCCATTACGTCATTGTGGATTACCTCTGTGAACTAGAGGGTGGCGACTTGTGTGCGGCCAGCGATGTCGCCGACGCCGGCTGGTTCACGCTGGATGAGATGCGGGTTCTGAAGATGGCGCCGGGCACGCCCGGCGTCATCCAGAAGGCCATCGGACTGATGGAATCTAGGAAGGCACGTTGAACCCGGAGAGCCTGGATTTACTGGAGTACGGACGGCTGCTGGAGCTCGTAGGCCGCTATGTCAGCAGCGAGGCGGGCCGCCGCCTGCTGGCCTCGACCGAGCCCCAGACCGGCCGTCAGGCCGTCGAAGCCGCGCTCGCCGAGACCGCCGAGGCGATGGCTTACATCTCTGACGCCGCGCGTCCGGTAACGCGGCCGGGCGAGGCGCCGGTGCGCCTGCGGTTCTCCGACCTGCCCGATTGCGAAGCCCCGGTGGCCAAGCTCCGCATCGAGGGAACCGTGCTCGACGGCCTCGAGATCGGGGCTCTCGCCGCCGCGCTCGAGCGATCGTTTCAGGTGAAAGGGGCGCTGACCGGATTCTCGGCGGCCTACCCGCGCCTGGCGGCGCGCGCCGGTGCGCTGGGCGACTTCCGCCCGCTGCTGCGCGAGATCTCCGGCCGGATTCTGCCCGATGGCAGCATCGCCGACGATGCCAGCGTGGCGCTGGCTCGCATACGGCGCGAGATGG
>JBEKHU010000071.1:0-8844 GCA_050012115.1 Bryobacteraceae bacterium
TCACGCAGCCCGCGCCGCGCGTGGCCGATTCCCAGCCGCCGAACAGCAGCAACTCCCCTCTGTCGAGACCAGCAATCCCGCTGATCGTCCCGGCGAGCACCTCGGACACTTCCACCGCATCGGTGAAGCCGCCGCCCGGGCCGTCGACGGGAATCAGCTCGAAGGGCAGCTTCTGCGCGACGGTCATCATCACTTGTTGTAGCTTGGCCTTCGGCGCCAGGGTAACCACGCGAATGGTCGAGCCCGCGTGCTGTTTCGCCAGGTGCGCGGCTTCGTACAGCGCATGCGCGGCCCACGGGTCGAAGACCGCGGGTAGCATCATCTCGTTCTTCAATGCAGGACCGTTGGCGCCCATCACGGGCTCCAGCGTCTGGAGCGGGTCGGGCGCGAGGCCCCCACAGACAATGATCTGGTAAGGCATAGAACTCCTCAAGACAGGCGGTGCGCGGCTCCGGCCTTGCTCCTCTTCGAGATCGGCCGGCTCCTCAATTCTCTCTCTCGATCGCCATCAGTTTTCAGCCGAGTGCAGGCCTCCGGGCGCGGCGCAGAACGCGACGTTGGTCACGCCCGGCGCGACTTCCTGCGTGCAATTCCAGATGCACGCGCCGCAGTGGATGCACTTCTCGCGGTCGAAGACCGGCGCCCCGTCCTCGCCCGCATGGATCGCCTCGCCGGAGCAAATCTCGATGCACAGCCGGTCGGCGCAGGCCCAGCACAGCTCCGGATTGCGGAACACCACGTGGTCCGGGAAATCGGCCGGGGCCTGGACCTTGCCACCCATCAGCAGCGCGTCCTGGTGCGAAATTAGCAACTGGCCGTCGTACTCGACAGCGGGCCAGCCAGCCGCCTCCATCAGCGCATCGTGCAGCGGCCGGGCGTTCTTCAGGCAACTCGCGCGTATGTCATGAATCTGCTGCGCGCTCAGCCGCCCGCGATAGAAATCTTCCACCGAGCGCGGCGGCTTTTCCTGGCGGTGGCTGAAGCCCAGGGTGCCCGACGTGAAGCCCGCCAGCGCCATGCCCACGAAGCCGCGCAGAATGCCGCGCTGGAACCCGTTGCGCGCCCGCTCCGCGATGATCGACTCTTTTTCGAGCCAGGAGGACCGCCGCCGGCGCACATAGCGCGCCTCCAGATTCTCTTTCGTCAGCGGCAGGCCCTGGCGCCACAACTCGTGCACCGCCTCCGCCAGCAGCTTGCCCGTCAGCCAGGCCTCGTCCACGCCCGACCCGGTCAGCACGTTGGTCGAGCCCGAGCCTTCTCCAATCCGCGCATAGCCCTCGCCGCACAGGTGCGGCTCGCCGCGCCGCCCGCTCTCCAGCAGGCTCTTGGCACCCCAACTGCGCAAGCGCCCGCCCTGCAGATGTTTCCACAGTGCCGGGTGGGTGATGAAATGCTGCAGATAGCGGTAGCCCGTGCGCACGGGCGAATCCAGCCACGACGGCACGAAAATGCCCACCGAGGCGACACGGCCCGGGTGGACGTACAGGAAGCCGAAGATCTCGGGCTCGGGGTAGCCGATGGTGTGCAGCACCGTCCCTTCCTCGAGCGCGCAGCTCTCCGGCAGGTCGACCACCATCTTCATGCCCACGGCCCACTCGTCGCGCCGGTGTCCTTCGGGCATGCCGAAGATCTCGTCCAGACGCCGGCCCACCGGCCCGATCGGCCCGTCGCCGGCCACGGTCAGTTCGGCCCGCACCGCGCTGCCGTCGGCGGCCAGGATCACGCCGCGCACCTGGCCCTCTTCCACCAGCGGTTCCGCCACCGGCGTCGCCGGCCACACCTGCGCCTGTCCCGAGAACATCACCTGCTGTCCGGCCCATTGCATGAATTGGCCGAGCGAGAAGATGAATCCGTCCTGCTTGTGCAGAAATGGCGGGATGTACGGCAACTCGAAGGCCAGGCCCTCGCCAGCGAGCCCCTTGAATAACGCGTCCCCCAGCCGCATCCACCGCGGCCGCCGCGAAGCCCCGTGCGGATCCAGCAGGTACAGCAGTTTCTCGTTCTTGACGCGCGTGGCCAGCGGGATTTCGGCCACGTTCAGCTCGGGCAGCGTCTCGCGGATGGCCCGCGCCCGCGTCACCACGCCCGATACGCCGAATGCGATGTCGTCGGCGCGCTCATAGCACAGCACCTGCGGCGGCATGCCGGCCATCGCGCGGCTCTGCAGCGGCGCCGCCTCTGGGTCCTGCAGCAACCGCGTCAGCACGGTCAGGAAGCCGGCCGTCGCCGGTCCGAAGCCGACGCACACCACGTCCGCATCCAGGCCGGCCGGCGGCTGTGCTTCGATGCTCTCGGGCGTCGGCTCTGTGCTCATCGGAGGTCTCTCAAATCGACGCTGCGCGGCCCGGCCACGCTCATTGCGGGTAGTCGAGCGCCGCCGGAATCATCACCTTCTGCAGCGACTCCGCGGCCGCGTCCCGCGCCAGCATCGAGCCCGCCATGCACCCGTCCAGCTTGGTCCGCAGACGGATGAAATCGCCCAGGCCCTCCGGGTGCACGCACGGTCCGGCCTTGGCGTCGTGCGAGCCGTCCGCGCGCACGTACTCCGACGTGTATCCGGAAGCGCCCGGCACCAGTCCCTCAATCGCGTACAGCTCCTCCTCGGTCGCGCAAGCGTTGCAGCCCTCCCAGCCGGGGTGGCGCAGGTAACCGTAAACCAGCGTCGAGCAGACGCGCGACACCTCGCCCGCCGCCTGCGCGGCCTGCAGGTGGCACAACTGCGTCAGAAACTGCAGCGTCCCATCCAGTCCCTCGGCCACCGCCGGATTCAGCGGCCCTTGTTCGCGCAGGTGTTGCACGTCCAGCATCTGCTGCCGCGCTGCCAGCAGCCAGCACAGCGCGTCCGCCATCGGGAACGTCACGCCCTGCCGGTTCGGCTGGTACAGCTTCTGTCCATCCGCGTCGCCGCTGTGCAGCAGGTGCTCCAGCGTCCAGATCCACAGATCCATGGCCGAAGCCAGCGTGCACGCGCCGCTGGCGGGTTCGTGGGCGGCCAGCCGGCGCAGATCCGTAATCCACGTCCGGAACTGGGCCAGGAACACCTCGTTGGTCATCGTGGCCGTCAGATGCCGGCGCTGCACCGCTTCGGGGCCTTCGTAGGTCGCCTCGAGTTGCGTGTCCATCCACTTGTAGCCCAGGAATCCGGGGCAATCCTCGGTGATGCCGTAGCCGCCCATCAGGCTGACCGCTTCGCGCATCATCCGCGACCCGTGGCCCGTGTTCCACAGCTTGCAGGCCGGGCAGAAGACGTTGGCCTGCGCGTCCAGCACCAGGTATTGCACCAACGCGTCCGCCTTGAGCGCCTGGTAGCGCGACTTGTTCCGCATCGCCTCCGGCCGGGACTGCAGATCGATGAACTCCAGCGCCTCCGGAATGCGCTTCCGCAGGAACTTCACGGTCGACATCCCGCCTTTGACACCCGCCGCGGCCAGCACCTGGTCCTTCTGCTGCTCCAGCGGATCCAGGTCGTCGTACAACCGCGCGGCGGCAAAACCCAGCGAGGACGACGCTTCGCCCGCCGCCCAGATGTCGAGCAGGCGGTGCGTCACGTCTTCTTTCATCTGCAATCCAAGCTCGTAGCGCGGCGAGCCGGGCGGCACCGTGCCCGAGCCGCGGAACCGGTCGCGTTGGTAGCGGATCAAAGGCTCGATCGCCGACAGCAGCTTGGCCGAGGTCATGATGCCGACCGCCACGCGCGTCCGCCGGAAGACCGCCTCGATCACCTCCCCGTGGTTGTACGTCGGGACGATCTTGCCGTCGACCACCTTGTATCCGCCGATAATCCGCGACGCCGGGACGCGCAACTGCAGCACCGGGTCGGACGTCGAGGAAAGCTGATGGACCAGCTTCTTGGTAGGCGTTCCACGGTCGAAAATGCCCGGATCGCCCTCTTCCAGCACCACCATGCACGAGCCCTGGAACCGCGGGTCGTCCGAATCCACCGCCGCCGACACGAAGTTGGCGAAGCCCATGCCGGTGATGAACCGGCCGCGCTTGGTCACCTCCAGCAGCGGCTCTCCGCCCTCCGGCCACTCCACGATCCGGACCTTGCCCGAGAGCATCCCGGTTTCGACGCCCACGAACGGGATCGGCTCGGTCAGGGCGAATGCGCCGCGCCACGGCGTCACGCCCGGCGCCGGAGCCGCCTTGCCCATGTAATACGCCCGCTGTTCCGGAGTGCCGCGTTCGTGAATCGGCGCCAGCGCCAGGCACCCGGCCAGCGAACCCGTCGCCGCGCCGGCATCAACCCACGCCAGCTCGTAAGCGATCAGCGCCAGGGCCAGGTTCTTCGGACCTTCGATGTATCCGCCGACTTCCGGGTCCATGTAGGCCGCGGTGATGCCGGCATCATCGAACTCCTTGAGCAGCGCGTTCTTTTCCGCCGTCCACTCGTGCGTCAGCCGGCCGCCTCCCGCCACCAACCGCGCCACCGGCCCGCGCGCCACCGCGCGCACCGACTGCACCAGCATGCCGAGGTCGTAGCGTTCGGAAAAACGCCACAGAATCTGCCGGATATCGTCGCCCGGCAATGTCTTCAGGGGTTCGTGCGTCTGGGCCTGCGGGGTGGTCGCCATAGGAGTCCTAATTGATTCTCCCATCTAGGAAGGCAATTTGCATTCCATGTCCCGACCCTGGGTCAAGTTACGCTGTCTCAATAGAATTGGACTTTTCCATCTTGATTCAGGTGGGAGATACGACGCACCTGTTCACCTTCGACGGACACTCGTAAGGGGCAATTGACTCCCCGCTGGCCCCGTCGGCCCTTCCGATCTCGGGGCTGCGGAGTGCGTTCCATCCGCGTCGCACGGCTCAGCCGCCGTGTCCGATATGGAGCCACGCGCCGCGAGGCGGGCGTGGTTCCTGGAGTGATCTCCGCCTGTCCGTAGGATCCAGTTGCGTCGTCCGCCTTGGGCCGCGCCGGACCTGGCTCCAGGGAGCTGGAAACGGGTCGTTTGGGCGGCCGGGCGGCGCCTCCTCCAAAACGGGAAACCGTAACATTTTACGGTTTCTTAACCAAGAATCAATAAGATACGGACAAAAAACCGTAAATTATTTCGGTCTGCCCTCACACTCCGGGTCGATTCTACGGCGTGGCTCGGACCATCCCGCGCTTACGGCTTCGGCGCCTCCAGCGCGCCCGGGCCGGCCGGCTTCTGCTTCTGGCTCTCCTCCAGGCGTTTCTGGTCCTCTTCCTGGAGTTGGCGGACGATCCCGCGCTCGCGGTCGCCGTCCTCTTTGCGTTTCAGGCGGTAGTAGACCGTGGCCAGGGAGACGTGCGCCTCGGTGAAATCCGGGTAGTCCTTGATCATCTGTTCCAGCTCCGCCCGCGCCTGATCGTTCTTGGCCTGCAGGACGTGTATGGCGGCGACCTGATACAGGGCGCCGGCGTCGCCCGGGCGCACCCGCAGCCCCCGCTCGACGTGCACGAGCGCCTCGTCCAGCTTGCCTTCCTCTTTCAGCAGCAGCGCGGTGTCGAGGTTCGACACGTAGTCATAGGGGTTCAGCTTCAGCTCCTCGCGATACTGCTCCGCCGCCGCGTCCGTGTCGCCCATTTCCTTCAGCACGCGGGCGTAGAAGCCGTGCGCGCTGGGCAGGTTGGGATTGAGCTGGATGGCGCGCTTGAAGTGCGCCAGCGCGGCCTTGTTATCGTGGGCCTCGAACTCGCTGGCGCCCAGCAGCAGCGCCGTTTCGGCTGATTCGCCCTCGCGCAGGATGCGGTCCAGCACCATCTGGGCCAGCCCCGTGCGGTGCAGGTTCAGCAGCGCCGTGCCCAGCATATAAGCGATCGCGTTGTCTTCCGGGTGCTGCTGCTCCAGCGGCGTCAGCAGGTCGATCACTTTCTGCGACTGGCCCATCTGCAGCCAGCAGTCGCCGAGCAGATAGACCGGTTGCAGCGCGGCGGGCTGCGCCTTGTGGACGGCCTCGAATTCCGGCACCGCCTCCGGCAGCCGCCCCAGCTTGTAATACGCCAGCGCCAGGTTCAGGCGGATGCCGGGGTTCGGCAGTTTCTTGAGCGCCTCGCGATATTCTTTGATGGCCTCTTCGAACTGCCCGTCGCGCGCCAGCGCCGCCCCCAGATTCGTGCGGATCTCGGCGACCTCGGGGTGGTCCTTCAGGAACTCGCGGTACAGCCGGATGGCCGTGGCCATCTCACCGGCCCGATGCGCTTCCTGCGCTTTCTGGACCAGCACCTCGGGCGGGTCGCCGGCGCGGGCAGGCGCCACTGCCAGCAACGGGATGAGTAAAGCGAACGCGTGTAGTTTCACCTGTCTGGAATTGTAATCGACGCGGGGACTCCTCGCAGCACCCACTGGCGGAACCGCTGTTTCCAGGCGTGCTCAGCGTGCTTCCCGCTTGGGCCGGCCCGCGGCCGGCTTCGACAGGACGTAGAGCACGGTCGTCCGCTGCAGTTGTTTCCCGTTGGCATCGGTCGCGGTCAGGGTATAGGTCGTCGTTTGCTTCGGCGAAACGGGGAGGCAGCGGTTGAAGGTCGGCTCAACGTCGCCCGCCGGCGGGTTCAACCGCACCTCCTTCACCTGCGCCACGCCGTAGCACAGCGAGCTCTTGCCGCCCGCCAGGATGACGTTGGGATACACGTAGAACTGGATGATCTGCGCGCCCTTGGTTGGGTCCACCCAGTCCATTTCCGGAGTCCGCCGCAGGGGTTTCTCGACGGGCCTGGCGTGCTCGCGCCGGTAGCGTTCGATCAGCGGAATCGCCGTCCAGATCACGACGCCAGCCAGCGCCACGTTGGCGTAGATCAACAGCTTGCGCCAGGATTGCACCGCGGTCGCCTCTGGCAAGAGTACCAAAACCGCGCCAATGGGCGGTTTTCGACGGCGGATGGCTGTTCCGGGATCAGCCCAGTTTCGGCGGCAGGTCGGTGAGCGGGCCGCGCCACTGCAACTCGAGTTCGATGTCGTTGTGCAGCCGGTACTTCTTCTGCACGCTCTCGACCTTCTCGCCGCGCAGCTCGATGCGCGCGCGGTCGTAGGCCCCGACGCCCGCTTTCTCGCAGTACTGCAGGTAGCCCATCCACTCCGGGTCGATGCCCATGCACTCCACGGCGATGCGGTCCGCGGCCACGAAATCGGTCGACGCGATCGCCAGCCGGGAAGCCACGGGCGTGCCCTGCGACGGGCCTTCGCCTTCCATCCCTTCGAAGCCGTCCAGCACCCCGATGCCCCAGTTCGGCGAGAGCTTCTGGGCCGTCACCATCACGTCGTAGTGCGTCTGCCGCACGCCGCCGTGGAAGATGCGCTTGTCGTTGAAATACCTTTCCTTGCGGGCGTTGTGCAGCGGCGAGCCGAGCGCCATGTTCTTGATATTCAGCGTGGCGATCAGCACGTTGTGCGTCTTCAGCACACCGGCGGAAATGACGAACGCCTCGGGATCGCACAGCCGCTTGGCCAGCCGGCAATTCTGGACATGCAGATCGCCGTCCAGCAACGGAACGGTCTCGTAAAGCCCTTCCTCGTTCAGGTCCACCAGCTTGATGTCGCGGCCCGGGAAGTCCTTCGCAATTTCGGTGTAGCGGAAATTCTTGTACCCATCGGTCGTGAATCCGGCCGAGGCCTCGGCGATCACGATCGGCCCCTTCCAGCGCGGGCCGAGGTAGTCGATGATCGCGCGCACCGCGTCGGCGGGCGTCGCGGCGAGTTGTTTATTCGTCGAAACGAAGTTCGGCTTGATCACCACCGTCTTCTTGCCGGCCAGCTTGCGCTGGATGTCGGAGTCGATTAACTCCAATGCCGACTTGATGTTAGCGATGCGGTTGTCGCCCTTCACCAGCCCCACCGCCGACTTCGGCCCGGCCGCTAATGCCGCCGGCGCCGTTACGTCCGGCGCCGCGCCCCGGGCCGCCCTCGTCGCTAGGTACAGGCCCACGGACGTCTGGAAAAGGTCACGGCGTGAAAAACGATGTTCCATAAAGCTTGCCTTTCTTATATAGTATTTGCAGAGCCTAAACCCTGTAAAGGAGAAATTGCATGTCCGACGCTTCCCGCCGAACCTTCCTGGCCTCTGCCTTGACGTCCGGGATCGGTCTCAAAATGGCCGCCGCTCCGTCCTCGTCCAATCTGGAGATGCCCGTGCGCACGCTCGGCAAGACCGGGTTGAAGGTCACCGTGCTCGGCTTCGGATGTATGACAACTTCCGATCCCGCCGTGATCGAGAAAGCCGTCGATATGGGGATCACGTACTTCGATACGGCCCGTGTCTACCAGAGCGGCAACAACGAGCGCATGGTCGGCGCGGCGCTCAAGAAAGCCCGCAAAAACCTCGTGCTTTCCACCAAGACCCCCGCTAAGACGGCCGCCCAGGCCATGGAGACCCTGGAAACCTCGCTGAAAGAGCTCGGCACCGACTGGGTTGATATCTGGTACCTGCACTCGCGCGAGAAACCCGAGGCCATTCCGGACGAACTGTTTGAGGCCCAGGAAACAGCCCAGAAACAGGGCAAGGTCCGCTTCCGCGGCGTCAGCCTCCACGGCGGCCACTCCGTGATGATCCCCTGGCTGATCGAAAAGCAGCGCACTGACGTCATACTTTCGTCATACAACTTCATGATGGACCCGTCCATGGACGCTCTGGTCGAGCAGGCCGACAAGGCCGGTATCGGCGTCGTGGCGATGAAGGTCATGGCCGGCGGCTTCCGCACCAATAAACCGGGTTCCACCCAGTACGACCGGCTCAAGAAAGACAAGGCGCTGGCCACCGCCCTGAAATGGGCCGTCCGCCGGCCGTGCGTCCACACGTCGATCCCGGGCATCCAGGACCTGGATATGCTCGACGACAACTTCAAGGCGGTCGCCACGGGGTGGAAGCAGGACGACTCGAAGATCC